>DATAMV010000058.1:0-9101 GCA_036266515.1 Candidatus Saccharimonadia bacterium | reverse complement strand
CAATTGTGGGGATCGTCAAAACTACCGTGATAGAGGTGAGGAGTCCCACCCGGCGGTTAAGGTTGTTGGTCATAATGTTCGAGTAGGCTTCGCGGATGTTCACCACCGTGCGCAGGCTCGACTGGCTGGTTTCGCGCAGCTGACGGGTGGCTTGCACCAGGTCTTCAATGAGGTCACGGTCGTCCTCGCCAAACACCAGGCCATGGCGGCCCGAGGGTAGGTTCGAAAGCAAAAGGTTAGCCGGCACAAGCTCAGACAAGAATGAATTGAGCGCGTCCTCGATCACCACGAACTGGATGAAGTCGCGGTTGTTAACTGTCGACACATTAAGGCGCGCCCGGACACCGCGGATCTGGCGGTCCAGGAAATTCACATTCGCCTCATAGCTATTTACCAGAAATTGCAACAGCTCGAGTAAAAGTTGGCTGGGCTGGGTGGTGTAAAGCTCCACCGAGGCCAGAAGCCGGTCGAGACCGGGGAGTTGGCGGCGTGCTACTGTGGCCACAAAATCCGGACCTACGGCCAGCAGCACCGGGTCCGTATCCACGACATTGCCGCGCCGGTAGGCGTAGCGCATGTATACATACAAAATGCCCTCATCCGAATCGATACGCGGAATCTCATCCGGGTCCAAGGCGTCGGCCAGGAGGTCAGAATCAAGCTTAAACCGACTCTGCAGTAGCTCAAGCTCATCTTCATTCGGAGCTTCAGCTAGTATCCAAGCGCCGGGGCGGAATGCCTCGACTTTGGCCAGACGTGGTTCACCAGGCTTGCGGTATTGATAGGTGATCATTCCCGTATCCTTTCTCTCATATTCTGGTCCCAGAGCCTGCAATTGTCGACGGGTGTGGACAACTATAGCCTCAGGAAACGAAATATTTACGTGATGTAATCAGGGGAGAGGTCCGCATACTACTCCGAACCGCCTTGATGTAATATATTCTAAAAGTTTTTGACAAAATTGTCAATCTACAAAAACAGATTGAAAAAGGCTTATGTCTATTGTATAATGTCCCTGTCTCACCATGATGGATTCCCACCCTGGGGCCATCGACTTGAAAGGGGGAGACATGACCACCACCGGACACCCGACAACTCGGGTACGCGTAAGGCGTCCACAGGTGCAGCGCGTTCGTCGCGTTCAGACGCGTCGGAAGCGTGGCATGGGATGGTGGGCCGTTCGGCTCGTCGGCTGGGGGCTCCCCATCGGCGTGGGCCTGGCCTTCTACCTCTCTACCCTGCACTGATGGCCGGAAGGTCAGCAATACGGTGAGGGGTCGACGCTTAGCGCCGACCCCTCCCTCACCAGGAACATTTGAAAAACGTCCCGTAGCATAATAGCCGGGACGTTTTGTTTTTGGCAAGCCTAGTGCAAAAATCTCAAAACTGCCCGCAGGCGACTGTATAAATTTAGAGGATCGCCGGTACCCGCTAACGGTTACCTTATGGGAGAATACTCCAGGAACTTTAAGAGGCGGCTCCATTACCGCCCTTAATCAATCACTCTGTTTCGCTGCTGCGGCAGGGAAGCACTAAATTCTTAAAGCTCCCTTGTTCGACTGTTTGCAAACCACCCAACGCGGCGGCCCAGTGCGGCCGCTTTTGGGTTTGCAGATCTGATATTGTAAAACTTGTTTGACACTGATATATGATATAAGCACGGTGAGGGGACGGCGGTTACGCCAACCCCCACCTCACCAAGCTCACGAACCGCCTCCGAAAGAGGCGGTTTTTTTATGTGCGGTCGAGAATGGCCAACGATTCCATATGGAGCGTGCCCGGATAGAAGTCGAAGCCGGCAACGGGGCCAGACTTGTAAGCAGATCCGAGCACCATGAGGTCGCGGGCCTGAGTGGCCGGATTACAAGACAAATAAATAATGCGCGCCGGTGCGGCCTCAAGCAGCGACTCCACCACCTGCGGATGCAGGCCGGCCCGCGGCGGATCCACCACTACGCAGCCGGCGCCGCGCAGTACACTGGGATCCAGCCGCTCAGCCGGTGAGGCTACGGCCCGGTAGTTCAAAATACCGTTGCGGTCAGCATTGCCGGTGGCCCAGCGCACGCTCTGCTCATGAGCCTCCACGCCCACCACCTCGCCGACAATACGCGCCGCGGCCAGCCCAATCGTCCCCACGCCGCCGTATAAATCCACTAGCCGGACACCTTTCGGCACACTTTCTAGGATTTGCTCAAGCGCACGCTCAAACATAGGCGGATTAGTCTGGAAGAAGCCGTCGTAGGGGTAGGCCAGATCAAGGCCTGCCACCTTCTCGACCAATCCGGTTTCGCCTTGGTGCCACAGCATATGATAGCTATCCCGATGCCGCACCCGCGCCACCACCACGCCCGCCAGCCCCGGCACCGCTAGTGTTTTCCAATCTGCCCGCACCGGCGCCTCAAGCGTCACGATGCCCAAAAGCTGGCCACCGCCAACACTTCGCCTCACGGTAATCGAATGGATGGCCTTGCCAAGCTTAAGTTCGCCAGCGGCCGCCACCAGTTCAAGCGCGGCTGCGTTCATGCCGTCGCTACCCAGCCGGCAGCCTTCCGGCGTCACCAGCAAATCCTCATAGCTGCCGCGGGCATGAAACGCCAAAGCCAAATGCCCACTCACGTCCGGCCGCACCGAAAATTCCAGCTTGTTACGGTAGCCGAGGATCTGGTCGGCACCTAACATATCCGCCACAGACAGTCCGAGTTCCGGCCGCCCCATGGTTTCTACAAGCACTTTGCGCTTTAGCTCAAGCTGGTAGCCGTACTCAACATTTTGCCAGGGCGAACACAATATGTAATGGTCCTCCGCCTGCCCCGTACGCATGTCCGAAGCCTGGGTGATCTGCGCAACCTGCCCCTCCGCAAACCGCGCTTTGTCGCGTGTAATGAGCACCTCGGCGGTTTCGCCGGGTAGTGGCCCACTGGCAAAACATGGCCGCCCGTCTATGTATCCGAGTGCCTTGCCCTCACCTACGATTTTTTCAAACTTTACCGTCGTCATGATTTGCATTATACCGTGACACTTCCTGGCAAAAAATGCAAAAAAATGTTTCAAAACAAGTATCAAAAATATAGTAACGCCTATATATAGACACAAGCACTTATGCGAATATAAACTCACGAATCCGAAACAGGAGCCCTCGGGCAAGCGTACCTGCTTCGTGGCCGGCTCCACACAAATAAGAGACCGCGAGGCGAAAGTGAGCTTGCATTTCCATAGGTCGGCTTTGAGTATGATTGAACTCTGAGCCGGCCTGGTAACCCAAAAAATTCGAGGGGCGAAAAAGCGCTCTCGTATTTTTGTGTGCTACGCTTATGAGTGCAACCGAGGAACATAAGATGAAAGCCATGCCTCCCGCTCCATCCGCTCTGGTGATCTTTGGCGTCACCAGCAACCTCTCCAAGCACATGCTGCTTCCGGCGCTTTACCATCTGGAAAGCCAGGGGCAATTGCCGGAGAAATTCTTTATTGTAGCCGTTTCGCGTCAAGAACCTCGAGTTGACTCCCTGCTGCAGGAGGCAGAAATGCAAGTGCTGCGCAGTGGCCAGCCTGTGAATCCTGTTGCTATGGCGCGTCTCAAAGACCGCATCCACCCCGTTCAAATGGACAGCTCCAAAGAGGATGAGTTCGGCGCGCTCAAGCGCCTGCTTCATAAGCTCGATGAAACCGCCGGCGTCCAGCTCAATCATTTGTTTTATCTGGCAATCCTGCCGCAAGTATTCCGAAAGGTTGTGGGCAACCTGGCGGCTAGTGGCCTTAGCCGCGAAGACGACCACCATGCCAGCCGGATTCTCGTCGAAAAACCTTTTGGCGACGATCTCAAATCGGCTCAAGAACTCATCAACTTCATGTCAGGACACTTTGACGAGAAGCAAATATTCCGCATTGATCACTACCTCGCCAAAGAAACAGCTCAAAATATCCTGACATTTCGTTTTAACAATCCGCTCATCGAGGGCATCTGGAGCCGGCAGTTTATCGATCATATCCAAATCACCGCTATGGAGAAACTCACCATCGGCGACCAAAGCCGTGCGGCCTTCTACGAAAACATGGGCGCCATGCGCGATTTCGTCCAGAGCCACCTCATGCAAATCATGGCGCTCGTAATGATGGAGTACCCCCAAGGGCTCACTGCCACCAATATCCATAAAGAAAAACTGGCACTGCTTGAGAGCATTCATCCGATCCACGCAGAACACGTGGAAGATGTGGCCGTGCGCGGCCAGTACACCACCTACCGCGATGAAGTGCAAAATCCGCATTCCAACGTTGAGACCTACGCCGCAGTGAAACTAGAAGTAGCTAACTCGCGCTGGGGCGGCGTCCCGGTACTACTTCGCACCGGCAAGGCCATGGCCGAAAAATCCACCGAAATCGTAGTTATCTTTAAAGACCGCTCCCGCCGTGCCCTCGAAGACAACTTACTGCGCATCCGCATCCAGCCCAATGAAGGCATTTCACTCAAACTGGTCGCCAAAACGCCCGGCTTTGGCAATGATTTCCAGCCGGTCGAGATGCAGTTTAATTACGCGAACACCTTCAACGGCCACCATCCCGAGGCCTACCAGCGTGTGCTCATGGACGCCATGCGCGGCGACCAGTCGCTGTTTGCCACCAGCGACGAGGTGCTGGCCAGTTGGCGGCTCCTGCAGCCCATCCTCGACGCCTGGAACGCCGAAAACTCGAGGCCGGAGGTTTATAAGAACGGCAGCTGGGGCCCGGACAGCGCCGAGAATTTCGCCGGTGCCTATGGCTGTCACTGGATCAACGACACACCGGCCAGCACCGCTTCAATCGAACTCTCGGCACCTGAATAAACGCGCCATTTTCGTCAAAAAACATCTTTCCGAATCCGGGAACTTGTGAGAACCTTGTGGGTGGTTATAAAACAAGGCATACATACCCGTGAAGATTACTCATATTAAAGCCCGTCAAGTTCTTGATTCCCGCGGTAACCCTACCGTCGAAGCTGATGTAATCCTCGAAGATGGTACGCTCGGCCGCGCCATCGTCCCGTCCGGCGCCTCTACCGGCACCTACGAAGCCGTAGAACTGCGCGACGGCGGCGCCGAATTTGGCGGCAAAGGCGTCATGAAAGCCGTGGAAAACGTCCGCGGCGAAATCGCCGAAGCCGTCACCGGCCTCGACGCCGACGACCAGGCCGCTCTCGACCACGCGCTCATAGATCTCGACGGCACGCCAAACAAAGGCCGCCTCGGCGCCAACGCGATTCTGGCCGTCTCGATGGCCGCATCCAAGGCCAGTGCGCTGCAGCACGGCGAAGCACTCTGGGAACACTTCCAGCACCTCGCACCCGGCATCCAGGACCCCATCCTGCCAGTACCAATGATGAACATCATCAACGGGGGCGCTCACACCAGCTGGGAGTCAACCGACATTCAGGAATTTATGATTATGCCGGTGGGAGCCAAGTCCTTTAGCGAAGCCCTGCGCTGGGGTGCGGAAGTATTCCATGCCCTCGGCAAAGTACTCAAATCCAAAGGCTACGGCACGCTCGTTGGTGACGAGGGTGGGTACGCCCCGGCGGTGAAGAATGGCAACGCCGAGGCCCTCGACCTAGTCGTTGAAGCTATCGAAAAAGCCGGCTACAAGCCCGGTGAACAGATCGCTATCGCACTCGATGCCGCCGCCAGCGAATTCCACAAAGACGGCAAATACGAACTGCGCGTCGATGGTAAATCGCTCACAAGCGCCGAGATGGTCGACATGCTAGCCGGCCTATGCGGCAAATACCCGATTGTATCCATCGAAGACGGCCTGGCCGAGGCCGATTGGGAAGGTTGGGCAATGCTCACCAAAAAACTCGGTGACAAAATTCAAATCGTCGGCGACGACCTATTTGTGACCAACACCAAGTTCCTGAAGAAGGGGATTGAGGAAAAAGCCGCCAACGCTATCCTCATTAAGGTCAACCAGATCGGCTCACTCACCGAAACGATCGAGGCCGTGTCTATGGCCCGTGAAGCCGGTTGGAACGCTGTCATTTCGCACCGCTCAGGTGAAACCGAAGACACCACCATCGCCGACCTCGTGGTGGGTCTCGCCACCGGCCAAATCAAAACTGGTTCACTGTCTCGAACCGACCGCATCGCCAAATACAACCAACTCCTGCGCATCGAAGAAGCCCTAGGCGACAGCGCCCGCTACGCCGGCCACAAGGCGCTCCGAAAATAATGGCGGGCAAACGGCCCTTCGTATTGATCATCTGCGACGGCTGGGGCGAAAACCCAGACGAGTTCGGCAATGGCATCCGTCAAGCCGGCACACCGCAGCTTGATGCACTCCGGGCTCAATGGCCGCACACCACGGTGGCAGCCAGCGGCGAAGCAGTAGGCCTCCCCGAAGGCCAGATCGGTAACTCCGAGGTGGGGCACCTCACCATCGGCACCGGCCGCGTCACCTTCCAGCCCCTAGGCCGGCAACACCGCGACATCCGAACCGGCGAATTTGACCAAAACGAGGTGCTCATTGGCGCCATCGAAACCGCCAAACAGCGCGGGACGGCCTTCCACATCATGGGACTCGTATCGCACGGCGGCGTCCACAGCCACCAAAACGGCGCCCTCGCCCTCGCCAAGTTGGCTCACAAACTCGGCCAGAGCCGGGTATATGTACACGCCTTTACCGATGGCCGGGATGTGTTGCCAACGAGCGCCAAAGACATCCTGGCGGGCTTCGAAGATGAGCTCACCACTGCGCACCCGCACGCCAAGATTGCCAGTGTCGCCGGCCGTTACTATGCCATGGACCGCGACAAACGCTGGGACCGCGTTCAACTTGCGTATGACATGCTCACGCGCGACGAGCATCCCACACACCACAGCGTCACGGACTATGTCCAAAACAGCTACGACAAAGGTGAGACCGACGAGTTTCTGAAGCCCATCTCAATCGCTGCGACAGCCGACGACCGGATCCGGTTGCAAGACGGAGACGTCGTGGTTTTCTTCAATTTCCGCCCCGACCGGGCGCGCCAGCTCACCCATGCGCTTGTCGATGCCGACTTCCAAGACTTTGCCCGCCAGCGTGTCATCAAAGATCTTCACCTGGTATCCTTCGCCGAGTATGACGAAACGTTAAGCGTGCCCGTAGCCTTTCCTAAGCCAAATCTAGACCACAGCCTCGCCCAAGTCATCAGCGAACAGGGGTTAAGCCAGTTCCACGTCGCTGAAACCGAGAAGTATGCCCATGTCACATACTTTCTCAACGGCGGCCGGGAGGAAGCCTTCGAGAAGGAAGACCGCCTCATGGTGCCTTCGCTCAAAGTCGCAACCTACGATCTGGCGCCGGCCATGAGCGCGGCCGAAGTGGCCGAGGCCGTAGTAAGCGACCTAGAGGCCGGCAAGCACGACTTCATCGCAGTTAACTTTGCCAACGCCGATATGGTCGGCCACACCGGCCACATGGAGGCCATCAAGGTAGCAATTACCGCAACCGACGACGCGATTGGCCAGGTCATAGAAGCGACACTTGCCGCCGGCGGGGCCGCCCTCATGACCGCCGACCACGGCAACGCCGAATACAAGATCGATCCCGAAACCAAGCAGCCGCTTACTGCCCATACCACCAGCCCTGTACCGGTGGTGCTGTGCGGCACGGAGGCCAAAACGTTGCGCGAGGACGGGGGACTCAGCGACATCGCACCCACCGTGCTCGAAATCATGCAACTCCCGGTGCCCGCAGCCATGACCGGCCACTCGCTCATCAAATAGTTATCCGGCAATAAATATTACACATTGACAACTCGATATTTTCATACTAGTATGATTAGTATGAATAAACACACGGGCGAAAAAAACAGCTCCATGGACTTTGTCACCATTGGTGAACGAGGTCAGGTTGTGATTCCCCAGCCCATTCGTGAAAGCACCGGCCTAAACGCTGGTGATAAACTGATTGTGTTTACAAAGCATAATGAAATGATCTGCCTTGTGCCCGCATCCAGCATGCGCCGGCTAGTCGACGTACTAACCGAGCAGCTTAGCGATCTTGAGGCGCCAGAAACTAAATCGGAGGGTAAATAGTGCTCCATCATCTCAGTGGCCGCGCCAAGGCCGGCATCTTAATTAGCGTGATCGCGGGCATGTTGCTCTCGGCGCTCGACCAGACCATTGTTTCCACCGCCATGCCAAAAATTTTGGTAGATCTCAAGGGCTTTTCTGAGCTCAGCTGGGTCGTAGCGGCCTATCTCATCGCCCAAGCGGTCGCCGTTCCGATCACCTCCAAGCTCTCCGACATTTTCGGGCGCAAGGTCATGTTCTTCTTTAATGTGTTCATCTTCCTGCTTGGCTCAGTGCTGTGCGGGCTCGCGCCCAACATGCCATGGCTGATCGGCGCCCGCGCGCTTCAAGGCATCGGCGGCGGCGGTTTGGCCGCAGCCGCGTTCACCATCATCGGCGACATCTTTACCCCGCGTGAGCGCGGTAAATGGACCGGCCTCATCGCTGCGTGTTTCGGCTTAGCCTCGGTCGTCGGACCGTTGCTCGGCGGCTACCTCACCGACAACCTCACCTGGCGCTGGGTGTTCTTCGTGAACCTGCCCGTCGGCGCCATCGCCCTCACCATCGCCTGGTTCGCGCTACCCAACATTAAGCGCGATGCCCGTGGCAAAATCGACTGGTTCGGCTGCCTAGCGCTGACTGCCACAGTGGTGCCATTCCTGCTCGCGCTCATCTGGGGTGGCTCTAAGTACGCTTGGAACTCGGGCCAAATTCTTGGCCTGTTCGGTGGCGCTGCCATCATGCTCGTGATTTTTCTCTTGATCGAGCGCATGGCCGAAGACCCCATTCTGCCCCTGCGTTTGTTCAAAACTCCGTCATTCGCGCTCGTAAACACCATCATCGTGCTCACCGCGGCCATGCTTTTCGGCGGGATCGTCTACATTCCGATCTTCATGCAAACAGTGCTCGGCAAGAGTGCGACCAACTCCGGCCTCCTGCTTCTGCCGCTGATGTTTGGCATCGTCTTCGGTAGCATTATCTCCGGACAAATTACCTCGCGCACCGGCAAGACCCGCACCATTGGGCTCATCGGCCTCTCGGTCGCCAGTGGTGCTTTGTACCTGCTATCGCGCATTACCG
>DATAMV010000057.1:0-3255 GCA_036266515.1 Candidatus Saccharimonadia bacterium | reverse complement strand
GCGGCCACCAATCTGCTGACGGATAGCGTTTTTATTGCCTATCGCGCCTCAAAATACAATTTCCTGATTTATAGTATTCAATCGGCGGTCAAATTGGTGCTGCCGGCCGTGCTTCTGATGCTGGGTGCGTATGGTATCTTTGCGGCTTCGGGCTTGGCCGCTATGTTGGCTCTGATTTTGAGCCTGTTTTTCCTGGCGCGGGTATTTGGTTACCGTCCGCAAATGCATATTCACCGCTCGATCATTAAGCAAGTATGGCATTTTTCCTCGGCCAGCTATGCAGCCAACCTGCTCAACATTATTCCAACGCTGGTTCTTCCGATTGTCATTGTCGACCAGCTGGGCGCGGATGATGCCGGCTACTACTACCTAGCTTTTATGCTAACGAACCTCGTATATGCAGTGGCTTATTCGGTGTCGCAGTCATTGTTTGCCGAAGGGTCATACGGCGAGGTGCAGTTCCGGCAGTTGCTCAAGCGGGCCAGCTTGCTTTTGACGGCCATTATGTTGCCGGCTGCTGCCGGGCTGGCGTTGCTTGGTCCCCTGGTGCTTAACCTGATCGGTCCTTCCTACGGCACGCATGCCGCCGGTGTGATTGTAATGCTTGCCTTGGCCGCGCCGGCGGTGGCCGCCAATGTTCTTGGTGGCATTAGCTTGCGGATTGTGCAGCGGGCTGGCGCGCTCATCTGGACGAACGCCGTGTATGCTCTAGTGGTCTGCGGCCTAGCCTTTCTATGGGCGCCCCGGGGTCTAGCGTGGATTGGGGGTGCCTGGCTGGTTGGTAATGTCGTGACGGCTGCGCTCGAATTTGCCCTCGCTGGTTACCGGATCCCGAAGCTTCGAAGGCGGACGGCGTGAGGATTCTTCAAGTTATTGATATCGCCTACGAAGCCGGTGGCGCAGAAACCAGCGTTAAGCTGATGCGTGATGCGATGCGCCAAGACGGCCATGAGGTCATGGTGCTTTCGACCGACAAGAACGCAGCCGGGCGTGAGGTGTTTGCCGACGTGATGGTGCCTGTGGTTGCGGGTAACGCCCTCGTGCGGCTGGCCAAGTTTTTTTGGTACGGGGCTAGCTACCGGGCGATGCGCCGGGCCATAAAGAGCTTTTCGCCCGATGTGATTCACCTGCATACTATTAGCGAGTTTAGCCCCTCGGTTGTTTGGGCTACAGGATCGGTGCCGACGGTGTTGACCCTGCATGGTCCCGAAGATTTCACGCTGCGACTTTTGCCGTGGCTGCTACCCGCTGGGGATTTCCGCGGCGGGAGCTACGCGCCCCGCGACCTGCGGGCGATGGGCCGGTTGCGTCTGTTGTACTTTCGGCTCTTGCAGCGGCCGGCCTATCTGGTGGCACTGCGCCGTCTGAAGCTGGCGATCGCGCCCAGCCTGTTTATGGCTAAAGCTATTGAGCCCGATTTCCGCCATACCCGGATTGAGCAGGTGTATAACGGTATCCGGATGTCTAAGGCTACTCCCCTGCCGGCCCGTGGCCCGGTGACCATCCTCTATGCCGGCCGGCTTGAGCCGGTAAAAGGCGTTGACCATTTGGTGCGGGCGTTTGCCCAGATTCATCAGGAGTTTCCGGCGTGCCGCCTGCGGATTGTGGGCGACGGCAGTCACCGGGCGGAACTCGAAGCGCTGGCTAGAAAGCTTGGCGTGGACGCGCAGGTGGACTTTGCGGGTTGGGTGAAACAAGGGCTCATCGCCCACGAGTATGCCGCCGCCACGATTGTGGCTGTGCCGTCGGTGTGGCCCGAGAATTTGCCAACCGTGGCAATTGAGGCCTTGGCGGTTGGTCGTCCCTTGGTGGGTTCGAAAACCGGAGGCATCCCAGAACTAATTGAAAATGGCGTAAATGGATTTGTGGTAGAGCCGGGTAATGCGGACGAGCTTGCCGGTGCGATTTTGCGGCTGCTGCGCGACCCTAAACTTTTGGAGCGGGCGGCGGTGGCTTCGGCCGAAAAATCGCGTATGTTCGACCAGAAACCGTTTATCACCAAACTACTTGAACTATATAATGAGGCCAGCAAGTGAAAATCCTAATTGTAAATACCTATCTTCGTAATACCGGCGACGCGGCCCTGCTTAATGTGCTCATTACGCAGGTGCGCCAGGAGTGGCCCAAGGCTACTATCGAATTGGCTTCGCTAGAAGAGCCACATGATTACGGGATCTTTGACGATTGCCCAAATATTGGCTCGATCCGTTTATATTCCGGTACCATGACTGTTTCCCGGCCGCGCCGGATCCTGCGCAAGCTTATGGTGGGCGTGATTAGTCTGGGTTGGGGGCGGCTGCCCAAGCCGGCGCGCGGCGTGCTCGTGAAGCTCTTGCACCCTTATCTGCGTCGCGAGCTTGAGGCGCTGGATGCGGCCGACTTGGTGATTTCAACCGGCGGCGGCTACCTTAATGGTACGAATTCGCTCAGTGGCAACCTTAACGTCTGGCACTTATTGCTCCCAATCAAGCTAGCCCGCCAGATGGGCAAGCCGGTAGTGCTGGCACCACAGTCGTACGGTCCGTTTGGTAATGACTACCAGCGCCGGATCACCAAGCGCGTGCTTGATACTGTTCAAAGCATCTTGGTACGCGAAGGTAAAAGCCTCAAACTATTGAAAGAAATTGGCGTTAACCCCGCTTTGTGTGTGGCGGCGGTCGACTCGGGTTTCGCCTTTGACACGGATGTGACTGGCAAGGCCACCAATGACAAGGCCAAGGGCATGAAGGTTGGTATTACGGCCCGCGCCTGGATGAGCAAGGCCAAGCAGGACGCTTATGAGCAAGGTTTGGCTGGGTTTATCGTAGAGTCGCAGCGCCAGCACAAGGCTCAGTTCACCCTCTTCCCGCAAGTAACGTCGGATTTATATGAAGATGACGACCGGGTGTGTGAACGCCGCATCGCAGCGCTTGCCCGGGCGGAGGGAGCGACGGTAGAACAGGTGGACGACCGCCCCAATCACCATGCGCTTAAGCGTCTCTACGCCGGGCTTGATGTCACGGTTGGTACGCGCTTTCATTCGGTGATTTTTAGTCTCACGAGCTACGTGCCGGCGATTGCCATTGAGTATGAACACAAGACCAGCGGTATTATGCAAGACTTGGGTCTTTCAGATTGGGTGATCAAGATCGAGGATGTAACGGCTGAGCGTCTGGCCGCCATGTATGACCGCATGACTCGTGAGCACGACAATTACGTAAAGCACCTGCGCAAAGTGCTTCCCGATTACATTGCGCGCACAGAAGAAACACGCTC
>DATAMV010000055.1:0-4362 GCA_036266515.1 Candidatus Saccharimonadia bacterium | reverse complement strand
CCGCCGCCGAACAGGTGGGACTGAGCATGCAGCTGCGCCAGGCCATGGCTGATTTGCCGGTGGCCATTGCCGTCGATGTCCTGGAAAAAGATTCTTACACGCGCAAGCCCGCAATTCTAAAGCTGGCGGCCATTCTGGACCTGATCGAAAAGGTCTACCCCGCGCTTGATACCGCCCCGGCCCGCGCTGCCGTGGACAAACTGGCCGACCGCCTGGCCTCAGATGAATTTAATAAATCTAGTGGCAGCAAGCCGGCTCTACCCGCCGAAGCCGCTGCCCCCAAGCCCGCCCCGGCCGATGTGCCGGTGACCGAAGCCGAAGCCGGCGATGCCCAGCCCAGCCGCCCGGTGACTCCCGCCGGCGAAGTGGTAGTGCTCCCTGATGGCAGTACGGCCAGCTCGTCGCACCGTTCGGTCACCGCCGTACCGGTCACGTCTGCCCCGGCCGAGGAGAGCCATGTACACACAGATAGCGGCCAATAAGCGCCGCAGCCTCCTTCTTGTTGCTGCCTTTTTAATCCTAGTCGGCGCCCTCGACTGGGTGCTGGCGCATGTGCTCGGCCAGCCATCGGCCTTTGTGCCGATTCTGATTGTGGCCACGGTGTATGCGGGCATTTCGTACTTCTTCTCCGCCAATATCGCCCTGGCCATGAGCGGGGCGCGCGAGGTCCAGAAGAAAGACGCGCCCGAGCTGTACCGCGTCGTGGAAAATCTGGCCATTACGGCGGGACTGCCCACGCCCAAGGTTTACATCGTCGACGACGCCTCGCCCAATGCCTTTGCCACCGGCCGTGACCCCAAACATGCCGTAGTAGCTGTCACCACCGGCTTGCTCGAACGGCTGGAAAAACCCGAGCTCGAGGGCGTGATTGCTCACGAAATGAGCCACGTTGGCAATTTCGACATCCGGTTTATGGCCCTCGTGGTGGCGCTCGTGTCGGTGATTTCGATCATTGCCGACCTGCTGCTGCGCCTGTCGTTTTGGGGTCGCAATAGTGACCGCGAAGAAATGGGCAACAATCAGATTCTTTTGATCTTAAGCATCGTCGGCGCCATCTTGGCTCCGCTCGTGGCCGCCATTATCCAATTTGCCGTCTCGCGCCAGCGCGAATACCTGGCCGACTCATCCGGCGCGTTGCTCACGCGCTACCCCGAAGGCCTAGCGCGCGCCCTCGAGAAAATCTCCGCTGCCAACCTGCCCATCAAGCACGCCAGTTCCGCCACCGCGCCGCTGTATATTGCCAATCCCCTCAAGGGCCGCAGCCTAGCCGGACTTTTTGACACCCACCCCCCGATTGAAGAACGCGTACGGCGCCTACGAGAAATGGAGACGAAGCAATGACCGCACCCCGCCCCAAGAAAAGCAAAGTTCCCGGCCCTTGGTCGCTGATGCGCGAATCGGCCCGCGAGTTGATTCACCATTGGAAACGCTACAGCTTTATTATTTCAATCGTGGCGGTACCGGTAAGCCTGCTCGGACTCTCGGCCATCATTTCCGCCGATAATAGCGTCAACGTCTACAGCTTTGCTGCCATCGTAGTCATGAACGTGGCGCTTGTGTGGGCGATCGTGAAGGGCGCCCGCACCGGCGTGCTGCCCAAGGCCCGCGCCGCCTACTACGAAGGCTCGGCCGCGCTCGTGCGCTTTGTAATCGTGTCGTTCCTCATGTTCTTCGTGATGATGATCCCGGCCGCGCTGGGAGCTGCCATCTACACCGCAAGCCTCATCTCCACCGGCGCCACGCCGAGCTCATCCGGTGAAGAGGCCATCATTCTGGCGTTTTGTATTGCTATCAGCCTATTTAGCGTGTGGCTGCTCGTGCGCTTTGGCCTCGGCCTCGTCATTACCGTCGACACCGACCTGCGCCCCATCTCGGCCCTGCGCTACGCCCGCATGCTGACCCTCGGCCGGTTCTGGCCCATGGTGTGGCGCTACCTCGGCTGGATCGTCATGATTCTGCTGGCCGCCGTGATCCCGACGCTCATGTCGGTGCTTTTGGGCTTCCTCAAGCTCACCCTCGTGGCCGAATTTCTGTTCCCGTTGCTTTCGAGCATCCTAATTTTGCCGCTAGCCAATATTTATCTCTTCAAGCTCTACGCCAGTCTCGAGCCGCCGCGCCAGGTGAAAGCCAAGGCCCTCGAAGAGGAAGCAACCGAGTGACCAAAGCTGAGGCAGCCGAACGGGTAGCCAAGCTCCGAGACCTCATCGACGACTACCGCTACCACTACCATGTGCTCGATGAGAGCATTATGAGCGAAGGCGCCGCCGACTCGCTCAAGCACGAACTATCGCAGCTGGAGACCGAGTACCCCGATCTGATTACCCCAGACAGCCCCACCCAGCGCGTGGCCGGCAAACCTTCAGACAAATTCGCCAAAATCCGCCACACCGTCCCCATGATTTCGCTTAATGATGTATTCAGCCGCGAAGAAGTGGAGGCCTGGGCCGACCGGATCAATAAGCTCACACCCGGCGCCACCACTGAGCTATTTGCCGACACCAAGATGGACGGCTTTGCCTGTTCGCTGGTGTATCAAGACGGCGTACTGGCTCAGGCCGTCACCCGCGGCGACGGGCAAGTGGGCGAGGACGTCACCATGAACGTGCGCACCATTAATTCAGTACCGCTACGCCTGCGTCCGGCCAAGGGCTACGAAAAATTCCTGCAAGGCCGCACCGAAATCCGCGGCGAAATCATCATGCTAAAGAGTGACTTTGAGGCCCTCAATAAGGCCAACGCCGAAGCCGGCCGGCCGCTGTTTGCTAACCCCCGAAACACCGCCGCCGGCACCGTCCGCCAGCTTGACCCGGCGCTGGTGGCGGCGCGCCCCCTCAACTTCCGCGCCTACGACCTGCTCCGAGACGACCCCACCGATGTCCCCACCTACGCCTTTGCCTACGAGGCCGTGCGCGCCCTGGGACTGGCCGCCAATAAGCACGCCGCGGTCTTCACGCACCTCGACGACCTCATGCACTTCATTGACCACTGGGGCGACGCGCGCAAAGACCTGCCGTTTAATACCGACGGTACAGTGGTCAAAGTAAATGACCGCGCCATGTACCGCGAACTCGGCGTGGTCGGCAAAGCCCCCCGAGGCGCCATTGCCTACAAATACCCGGCCGAAGAAGCCACCACCATCGTCGAAGACATCGTGCTGTCCATTGGCCGCACGGGCGCCGCTACCCCCATCGCTACCTTCAAGCCCGTCGTGGTCGCCGGCACCACCGTCCAGCACGCGAGCCTCCACAACGCCGACGAAATCGCCCGCCTCGACGTGCGGATGGGGGACACGGTCATCATCTACAAAGCCGGCGACATCATCCCCAAGGTCCAATCGGTGCTCACCGAGCTGCGGCCCAAGGATGCTAAACCGTTTGATATGGAGGCCGAACTCGCTCGTCAGTACCCGGAGCTTCAATTTGAACGACCCGAGGGCGAGGTTATTTACCGCGTGAAGGGCGCCACCGGCAGCCTGCTCCTCAAGAAAAACCTCGAGCACTACGCCAGTAAGAGTGCCCTCGATATTGATACCCTCGGCGAAAAAAATGTTGGTGCCCTGGTAGATTCCGGTTTTGTATCCGACCCGGCCGACATTTACATCCTCTCCGTCGATAACCTCCTGGGCCTGGACCGCTTTGCCCAAATATCGGCCGAGAAGCTGGTGGCGGCCATCCAAGCCTCCAAGCACCCCGAACTACCGCGCTTTATTTACGGCCTGGGCATCCGCCACGTGGGCGAGCAAACGGCGGTGGACCTGGCCGAGCACTTTGGCACGCTGGAGGCCCTGGAGCACGCCACCATCGAAGACCTCGACCGCATCGACGGCATCGGCCACGTGGTCGCCGAGAGCATTTTGGCCTGGTTCTCGGACGAAGAAAACGTTACCCTCCTCAAGAAATTCCGTGACCTCGGTGTCCATCCCCAGGAGTACAAGCGCGTCCAAGGCAAACTCTCAGGCGTAACGTTCGTCATCACCGGCACGCTCGAAATGGGCACCCGCGACGAAGTAGCGGCCAAGCTGGTGGCCCTCGGCGCCAAGGAGCAAAACTCCGTCTCCAAAGACACCACTTATCTCATCGTCGGCGACTCTCCCGGCGCCTCCAAGCTCACCAAGGCCGAGAAGCTGGGGACGAAGACGGTGGATGAGGCTGGATTGGCGCACCTACTTTAATCAGGTTATGCTTGAAGTTCTCTTGCGTTCAGGATATAAGAACATCTAACGGTGGCGTGAAGGTGTTTTACTTTTGACTTTTCAGAGATTCAAGCTAGTCCAAGATAAACCGCTGGTAAGTTCGGAGCGTGCTTCTTTAGAGTTTGGCTCGGAAGATATCGCAAATACTCTAGCCGCACTGATAAAAGATG
>DATAMV010000054.1:0-2083 GCA_036266515.1 Candidatus Saccharimonadia bacterium | reverse complement strand
GATCTACCGGAAACTCGTAGGGCAAATGCGTGTAGGGCGAAGCATGGAGAAGCCGTATCATCTCACCATCAAATAGATAGCGCACATGGTCGCGCGACGTGGACGGAAATGCCGCCAGCGCGGCCACAACCAAACCACCTGCCAGCAGCCAATCCCACCGCCCAGGCCGGCGGCGCCACCAGATGAGTGTTACAATCGCACCCACTAGGCCCAGGCCCATAATCAGCGGCGACTCGTGGAACCGGTAGGAGGGAGACACATACGACCAAACTGCCTCCGCCACCATCAACGCCATATAGGCCAGCCCAATCACCACCCGTTTCATTCCCAAAGCATACCAAACCGGCGGTCGGCCGGGCAGCCTAGTGCCGCGCCACCACCGCACCCCATAGCGCACCAGCTCCGGCCACCTCAAGTGCGCGGGCGCATTCGGCCAGGGTAGCGCCGGTAGTCACCACATCGTCGATAAGCAGCACGCGGCTACCGGCTAGACGCCGCTTGGCAAAGAACGCACCCGTTACCTGCCTCAGCCGTTCCTGGCGGCCAGCGCCGAGCTGGTGGTCCGAGCCGAGCCGGCCCAAGAGTGCCGAGTAGGGGAGACCGAGACGGCAGGCCACCACCTGGGCCACGAGCTCAGACTGATTGTAGCCGCGCTCCCGGTGGCGGGCCGGCGAAACCGGCACGCTCGTCACCATATCGAGGGCCGGCCAATCTTCGGCCCGCCGCAAAACCAGCGCACCCGCCGCTTCGGCCGCCGCCCGCTGCCGGCGGAATTTAAGCGCCAAAATCAGCTCCTTCACCGGCCCCTCGTAGTAGGCAGCGACGCTCACTCCGCGTAGGAGCGTTTGGTCTGTGCAACCTGCGCAGGTGCGACCAGCGGCACTAAGACGCCCGCACATAAAACAGGCTTCGCGGCCATCGTTTTCGACCCGCATAAGGCATGTTGTACAAAAAACATCACCCTCTCTGCCGCAGACCACACATTGCACGGGTGCCAATAAGCCCATTACACCGCCAAAAATCATCAGCCCGCTTGCCTTTCATCTGAACATCTGGCTATAATATGCAAAAGTCGCCTGTATCGCAAATCACAAAACAGGCTCAAATTTTTTCAATGTGGTAATTTTTTAACGCGGAGGCGCTAGCGTCATGTCGGCAAAGAAAAACGTTCCTCTCAACGACCAAGATAACGTATTGCAAGACGATTTCCTCGACACGCCCGTGGAAGGCGAAGAGGACTGGATGGCCGAGGCCGAAGGCCAGCTCGCCGTTGACGTTTACCAGACCAAAGAAAACGTCGTTATTAAGGCTCCCATCGCCGGCGTCACCAGCGACAACATCGACATCGAAGTTGCCGAGGACGTGGTGACCATCCGCGGTGAGCGCGTCGAGGACAAAGAGGTCGACCGCGAGCACTACTACGTCCAGGAGTGCTACTGGGGCGCGTTCTCCCGCTCGGTTATCTTGCCTACTTCGACCATCGCCGAAAAGGCCGCTGCTAGCCTCAAGGACGGCGTCCTGACCGTCACCATCCCGAAGGTAGCCCAAGACAAGGTCAAGAAGATCAAAGTCAAAGCCGTCTAAGTTTCGTTCGGTCCCTAAACAAAAAACGCCGCTTCAAAGAGCGGCGTTTTTTATGATTGCTGTCGGCGTGGCCGTACCCGGGCACTCGGCCCAGGCGCGGCCACGGTTCACCGGCTAGATCCGTCGCGGGGGCTGGAGTGCAGGTGTTCGAGGCAGACGCCGTCACCGCCTCGGATAGCAATCGCCCTCCGAATAGCGAACGTCACCTGCCGCGACACTGGGTGGTCGTTGGTAACGACCACCGTACCGTCGTCGTTCTGTTTCAACGACTCCACGTGGCCCCACATGCAGACCACGCAATACCCAAGCTCCATTGAGTCACTCCCTCCGAGCGCTCGAACGATAGGATTTGAGCCCGGTAAAGTTATATAAGGAAATTAATAAAAAATCAATGATAAATCAGGGAACACATCAAAAAAAGCCCCCTTGCGGGGGCCTTTTCGAAAAACGAATCTTAGCTGGACTTTTCGAGCGCATTGATCACGAACTGGACTAGCGC
>DATAMV010000053.1:0-4835 GCA_036266515.1 Candidatus Saccharimonadia bacterium | reverse complement strand
AATCACGAACACGCCACAAGCCACAAGGCTGCGGGCCCGCTCCTTGCCATATACCTCCACCATGATATCAATGGCCGAATACATCAGCGGCACCACCAAAAGCGCTACGCTGGCATTTAGGTGAAAACCGAAAACTGTGCCGAGCGGCACTGTTTTGCCACCCATTAGTTCTGACACTGCGATACAAAAAATGTAGAGCGCTACGAGCAAATCAAGTCGTTGAATCTTTACCATTTCATCCTTTGGTCGGTTATGTAATCGAAATACAAGCGAACGGGGGAGTTAGCGCGTAACTTCCACGAACCCCGACCACGTCTTGGTAGCGCGGCTAATCAACATAACGAGTAGTTCCCATGGGTGGAAGCATAGCGGCACCGGCTCAAATAATCCAGTGTTTCCTGCGCTACCTGATATACTGGTGGCACAAGTGACGTGCGAGGAAGCCGGTGGCCTGGTTTAAGCCCCATTCTATTCTAGACAAAATCTTTGAAGCCGGCGTCATCATTAAGGGTATTGAAGGTGTGGCCGAAACCCTCGCCGGCGTCTTCGTGCTGGGCGCAGGCTCGAGTTACTTCGGCAGCCTGGCCGATCAGATTACCCAGCAGGAACTCCAGGAAGATCCCGGTGACTGGTTTGCCAACTTCATCTTCCACACTGGACAGCACCTGTCTTCCGGCGGTACCACATTTCTCGTGGCCTACCTGCTTATTCATGGCGTTATCAAACTTGTAGCGGTAGGCTCGCTGCTGCGCAACCAGCTCTGGGGCTACTGGTTTTCTATGATTACGCTCGGATTATTTATGCTTTATCAGGTATACGAAGTAGCGCTCAAGCACTCCGTGGCGATCGGTGTTTTAACCGTATTCGATGTATTCCTGATGTGGCTCATTTACCGGGAGTATCAGATCCAAAAACGCCTTCGCCGTCCGGATCCACCCGCGCAAACCGCTTGACGCTCCGGCCGTCTACCGCCACTGTTTCGAGCCAGTTATCGAGCGGCCGCACAAACGTCCATCTGTCAGCATATTCCGCCCGGTACACAACCATCACTGTCTGCGTCGCTTCCGCAAGCGCCAACCCCGTCACCGTGTACTGCGACCCCTTATAGTGACGGTACCGCGCACCGACCACCACGCGCCGAGCCGCCTCGTCCAAGGCTTGCGTCAGTTGCTCGGGGGATAATTTTTCACTCATGAACCCACCATACCAAAAACCGCCCCGAAAGGCGGTTTTTTTAACGAATGGCGGGCTGGAGCAGAGCTGCCTGGAGGGCCCGACGGATAATGGGCTCAAGCGAGTCCGAACGGGCGCTTGGGTCCTCGGTCACGGGACCGCTCAAGAACTCGCCCTGCGCGTCAACATAGCTCAGCAAAAGCCGCGAAAGCGACATCATTTGGGCTTCGTAATTGGCCGTTGCCGCCACGACATCCCGGTTTTGTTCCATGAGCTGGTGAACCATAAAGCTGGCCGCGTACATAGCAGTATTAGCGCCAAAGCCGGCCCACGGCGGCACCACGCAGCCGGCGTCACCCATGAGGACGGCGCGGCTTCCAAGCAGAAAACACGAAGCCGTCTTGTATTGGAAGCAGCCGCGGCGGCGAGTAGTCAGTTGCGCAGACAGCTCAGGGCTGAGAGCGTGAAGCTGCGGAAAATCACGTTTGAGCCGGGCTTCAGCCTCTGCGAGCGTAGCAAACGGCTCGGCATCTTCGGCGATGTCACCAAACTGCGAGGCCAGTAAAAGCGCCACGCTGCCATCATGATTGGGGATTCCCACTGTATATGAATCATTGTTGGCTTCATGCCAAAAATGAATGTAATCGAGCGCGAGTCCGTGACTCTGCTCGGGCGACAGCAGCCCCACCACGTAATTGCGCGGCTCGGGACGGATATCAAAATTAACCGTGTGACCAGTGAGAGTATGCGCCAGGCTGTGGAAACCGTCACTTACTATCACCAAGTCAGCCGTCACTGTCTGCTCCTGTCCTTTCGGATCGGTATACGTAACCACACCAGATTCGGCATCCACATGCGTCACGGGGGAGTCAAAGCGCAGATCGGCCCCAGCCTCGTGAGCCAGCCGCCCAAGATTTTGCCGCAGCACTGGGCGTGGGATGCTCATGAGGTAGGCGTCCTGGGAATCACCATACAAACCGGTCACTGGTGCGTCAGCGCCCCGGCTATGCAAGGCCCGCCCGCGGATCCAATTTCCGCCCTGCCAAGCGCGTTCGTCACTAAGTACGTTGCGGCCAACTTCGTCGAGTGTAATGTTAAACGACCGGTTGGTGTAGCCGGCATCAGTACCAGACGGATCACCAGCCTGCTCCAGTACGATGACATGTGCGCCCTCAAGCGCCGCGGCACGCGCAAACGTTAGTCCCGCCGGGCCTGCCCCTACCACAACAAGACTCAGACCGCTAAGGGCTGAGGCGCCAGAGTTGGCTGACTGGTGAGCGATCTGCAAACCATCGAGCCGGCGGCTTGGGACAAACTGAAGATTCTGCATAGTTGAATAAAGGATGTATGTTTTCGCTCACCTCGAAAACTCACTCACTATCTCAATAATTTTTATACATTAACATAAAAATTAAACTATTGCAATAGACTCTTTTCGAGCCGGCGCCGGCTTCTATACTATTGACAAGATTCGGTTTACAATGGTCCGGCGTACATTGAGAATTCGACCCATCCCTGGGGGGACTATGAGAAATCTACAAGCGCTCTACGAAGGGTTCGACGGGTGTTATGTCGAGGCCCGCAAACTCCTAGGCGGAAAACGCCTCTCGCCACCCGAGGTCGTGTCCCTGGTCGACCACCTGGGCACCAGCCTAATGTCTGTAGCTCGCCTGAGCCTGCCGACAGCGTTCAACGACGAACGTCGGATCGCAGACGATGCTCGGGCCTGGCGCACAATGACGGCTGACGAGCAAATGACGGCGCTGAAACGGCTCATGGGCTTCCTGACGACACCGCCACCGTGGCGCCGCTCGGAAGGCAATGAAGACAGCGTCCACAAACCGCTGTTGCCGTCTGAAATGGGGGAGTGGGACAGCCACGAGCCCATGCCGTCGTGCCTAGGCATGCTCATCATCGCGTGTGCCTATGCACTCCTAACAGAGGATGCTTTCCTCGTCGGCTCGGTCAACCGGGTATCGGCAGAGCTGGCCGCCCCGGCGGTCTTCCGCCTGTTCAATGAGGCGTACCGCCTGGCCGAAAGCCGGCTGCCGCTCGGCTTCCAGATCGATTCACTCGCTACCAAGCTCAAGAACGGCATCGGTTTCACCAGCGAATCGGTGTGGCTCATGAACAATCAACGGTTGTTCCATGGTGCCTTGCTGATCCATCTGGCAAGCGGCGAGTGGGCCTGCGTCGACCCGTACCAAGGAAACCTGTCGCTGTACAAGCCAATCGACCGGCCCATCGGCAGAGTAAACAGTCAACTCATTATCCAATCCGACGCCGCCGCCGCGGTACTCGGCCAAACCAAATGGCCGGACCAAGAGGCGGCCGAACAAGAGTTGCAACAAATCGCGCAACTGCTCGACCTCGTCGCGCGCGGCGCCGTCATCCATCCCAGTACACCGCTACAGGACCTGCCCGCGCGCATGCGGGACCTGTGGCAGCGGATCGGACTGGAAGGGCTAAGCGACGACGAGGCAATGCAACGCGCGGTCGCACCGCCACCCGCGTGGCCGGACCTGCCGCCGGCCGCCGCGCGCGCCACCATCGCTACTGCCGAACATGGCAGCCAGCGCGAAATTGTGCGGCAACGGTTGCTCCTGGGCTTCCTACACGCCTGGACCGACCAAACCTGGGGCCGCGCACAAAGAGCCCGCACGAGCCAGCCGCACTGCGCGATGACGCTGTCCAGCCCAAAGCGAACCCTCGCGGCTTGGACCATCATCAACCTGCGACTGCGCAAACCCGAAAGACTCATCGCCGCCGACCTGATGAGTCTCTCGGGTACCGATGTCGTGTTCTACAACGCCCGGCTCGACCAGCAACGAGGAGTTACAACCCCATCCGAGGATGCGATCATCAGGCAGCGCCTGGCCCGCTACCGGCAGGCCCCGCGCCACCTGTTGCATCCGCTCACCCTGCAAGTGCTGTAAGCCAAGAGAGGACATTCGGGAAATGCCCAGAAGAAAGCCCCAGAAACAGCAGCCCGGCGGACGCCGCCGTGGCAAGGGCACACAGCCGCAAGGCATGGACATCGTCAGCCTACCCGGCGACGCGCCTCCTCCCGCGACTCCACCGCCGGCCAAGAAGGCCGGCAGGAAGGCCAGCAAGGCCGCCGGCTCATCCGGAAGTGGTGTCGGCGCCGGACCGAACGAGAGTCCCATGCGCCCGTTGAGTGGTCCGCTTCTCTAAGCAAACATCCGTACGCCGGCCAGAGGTTGTGGCAGCCGCCGCAACCTCTGGCCTCTACCAAATCGTTCTTATTTAGATTTATCAAAAAAATATATGGCCAGCACTAGGAGTAATATCGCCGCACCAAAATAAAACAGTCCAACCGTGTAGTTGGCCCTGCCGGCATACCCGGTAGCCAACGCCACCTCGGACCCAATCCCGATGACTGCTAGTGCTAGCACCACCATCAGATAATACAGAGCCCGGAACACGTTCTTATTGGGACCGCGCTTGGCCCCAGCAACCTCAAGCAGCGCGTCAATCGCCTCAGGACTTTTGAGACTCTCGGTCAGCTTCTTCTTAGGGTCGTCACTCATAACAATAAATTCCTGGTACCGCTGGTCGGACTCGAACCGACATGAGTTGCCTCACACGATTTTGAGTCGTGCGTGTCTACCATTCCACCACAGCGGCGTGGTTATTGAAGA
>DATAMV010000052.1:0-3738 GCA_036266515.1 Candidatus Saccharimonadia bacterium | reverse complement strand
GGTGGCCTCACCGCCATTGATGAGGGCGATAACCATTTCGCCGTTTGAGGGGACCGGCTTCTCGGTGACAACGACGTAGTCGCCGGTGTGAATGCCTTCGTCGATCATGGAGTCACCTTTTACCTGCAGGACGTAGGAATTTTTCCGGCCGACCATGAAAGCCGGGACTTCGAGAGTTTCGTTGTGGGTGCCAAGGGTTTCGATCGGCTGCCCGGCGGCCACGAGGCCGAGGATGGGCAGGTCAAATTGCGGCGTAGCATCAACTTCAGAGTGCACAAGCTGGATCGAGCGGGCTTCATTTTCGCTCTTGGAAAGCATACCCTTGGACACTAGCGACTCGATGTGCTCGGCTACGGTAGCGACGGAGCCGTACTTAAAGTACGAGGCGATTTCGCGGTAACTGGGAGCATAGCCATGCAGCTCGATGAACTGCGTGACATAGTCCAGCACCTCCTTTTGACGTTTTGTGAGCGGCTCTGCCATGGTTGACCCTCCTACGGCTTAGTTTGGTTTTAGTTTACCGAACAAAAGCCGTAGAGTCACCAAGATTATTAATTAAATTGTTTGGTGACAGGGAAATTCTTGCTGGACTGATAGTAGGTGTTGAATGTGTCAGTTTTGGTGACAGCGCCGGACAGATCCAGTACGTCGCGGTAAAACACCGTATGCGAGGGCTGGGTAGCGTCATTGGAACCAGTGATAAATTCTGGTCCATGAATTACCCCGCTTTTGGTTTTGGTGCCAAAAAAGTCGAATTTGAGATCGGTGCCACTCATAGTAGTTTGCATGAGAATGTAATGACCCGTGTCGTTGACGAATTTGAAGTCCACTTGCGGGTAGTAAATAGTGGCGTCCACGCCCGGCACGCTGTATGGCCACGTGTAATAGCTAATGGCGAAAGCGTGATTGACGCGCTCGGTGATGGGCAGGCCGGCCTGGAGCGCCGCCCGGAAGGCCGTGGAGCTCACCTGGCAGAGGCCGCCGCCGTACTGGTATTCCTCGTGGTCGCCGATAATCACAAGCTCTGGAACGTATCCGGTTTCCGGGCCCACATCGCCGAGATATTTTCCGAACGAAAATTCCTCACCCGGCTTGAGTAAGACGCCGTTGAAGCGCTTGGCGCCGGCGCGAACATTCGTGAGGCGGGTGCTGGGTGAACCGGGGAAGTACGTTTCGCCCTCAGAGATGAGTTCCTTGATGCCGAGCGAATCGAGGTTGTCTTCGTTCACATCAGCCTGGGTGGTGTCGAGCTTGAGGCTAATGTCGCGCTCCCCTGCCGCCTTGGTGAGGCTGGAACTAATGGCGGTGACGGCGTCGGCCTGGTCAAGCCGGACGCCGGTGCGGCTCGGCTGGACCACCGCGAGCTGGTTGTTTTGCATGGACAACACGGCGTTCTGGGCTGTTTGGTCGATATTGGCGGCTAGCCCCGCCACGTATTTCTGGATAGCGGCTTTGCTGAGGGTAACCTTGGCCGCGCTGGGTGCTGGGTACAAATCGGCGAGATCGTGGCTGGTCAGGAAAGATTTACCCGACACAGATCCAACCTGAATCCAAGAAATGATGGTTTTTTGGTCAATAGTTGATTGGTTGCCCAGAAATTCCAGCGTGATGGGCCCGTCCAAATAGCCGCCGAGCTCATCGGTAACAGCCGAGAGCTCATCGGTGGTGGTTTGCGGCGCCAGGCTATAAACCGGGGCGGTGATGGGGTCGGTCGAGGTTTGGCTGAGGGTATCGGCTACCATGAGCATGAGCTGGCCGAGATCAAGGCGCTTGCCGGCTTGGCCGGGAGTGACTTGAGGCTGACTGGCGTCAAAACTGAGGCTGGCATCCGATACCGATGAGGTAATGTCATCGTCGAAGTCGGATAGATATGGCACGAGCCGGGAGTCGTCATAGCTGAAGGTCGTGAAAATGGTGGGGCGGCCTTCGAGGGCATGGAGCTGCTGGTTGATCTTGGTGGTCCAATCGCTTTTGCGGGCGTACTCAAACGCTTCTTTGGCGGCTTTGTCGGGATTGTAGCTGGGTGCAAGGCTCGCGACCGGAATCCGCAGGTTGGTCGAACCGTTTGAAATGGTGACCACTTGGCCACTGAAGGCATTGATCCTTTCCTTGAGCTTGGCTACGGCATCGGCTTGCGACAGACCACCTAGGTACACGCCGTCAGCGCTGACGCCTGGATAAATTTTCCCAGCGTATACCAACTCAAAACTACCCACTAGCAGCACAGCCAGTACGAATACTAGACCCACCACCCGGAGCCACCACGGCGCGCGATGCCAGGCCGAGGGCTCGGGTTCAAATTCGTCTTCGGGATCTTCGACTTGGGAGGACTGAGACTTGGGCATATGACAATATTATGGCACATTTACCCACTCACCACGGTATAATTAGCCTGACACTAGTGAGGACGCGCATGCCCCGCAAAAAAATTTCCGAATACAGAGCGAAAACTATTTTGACCGGCACATTGGGGACAGATTACGGCGGCGTGAGCGTGGAAGTGAGCGGCGATGTGGCCGCGGCTTTGAAGCACCTCGACGATGGCAAGCGGTATGTGGTGAAAGTAGATCAAGGCGTGAAGGGCCGTTTCAAAAAGGGGTTGGTGAAACTGGGACGCACCAAGGCCCAACTGCCGGACGACATTGAGGAGCTTGGCAAAAAAGGGTTTGAATGGGTGCTTGTAGAGGCGCAGCTGGAGCATCCAGCCGAGGCAGAGCGCTACTTGGCGTTTGAGCGGCAGCGATCCGGAAACGTGATTAGCTTCTCGGCCCGGGGCGGCGTGGATGTAGAGTCCGCGCCGGCCGAGATTCGGCGGGCGGTGTTCAACGGTGAAGTGGCCGAGCGCGCCGGTGAGGCGCTGGGGTTGCCGGCCGCTACGCTCAAGCAGCTGGCCCAGGCGTTTGATGACAATTATTTTTCGTTTTTGGAAGTGAATCCGCTGGTGGTCGAGGACGGCCAGGCACGGCTGCTCGATGCGGCCGTGGAGGTGGACTCGGAGGCTGAATTCTTTGTGGACGGCCGCTGGACTCACCACGATTTCCGCCAATTTGACGCCACGGCCAGACTGCCGCAAATGGCGGCCGTGGAGGAGCTGGCGTCGCAAAGCCAAGCGTCATTCCGGCTGGCGGTCCTCAACCCCAACGGCAGCATTTTTCTGCTGCTATCCGGCGGCGGAGCGAGCGTGATGCTGGCCGACGAGGTGTTTAACCAGGGCCTCGGGAAGGACCTGGGCAATTATGGTGAGTACAGCGGCAACCCCAACACTGAAGAGACCATCATTTATACCCGGCAGGTGCTGTCGCTGATGCTGGGTTCCTCGGCCAAGCACAAAGTGCTGGTGATCGCGGGCGGTGTGGCCAACTTCACGGACGTGCGAGCCACATTTAAGGGCGTGATCGCGGCACTGAAAGAGGTGGCTGCAGATATGCGCGGGCAAGGCATCAAAGTGTATGTGCGGCGCGGTGGACCGTTTGAGGCCGAAGGCTTGGCTATGATGCGTGACTTTTTGGAGAAAGAAGGGCTGCTCGGCGAAGTGAATGGACCAGACATGATGCTGTCTGAAATTATTCCGAGAGCCACAGCGGGGATGGAGGCACGGTCATGAGCTTGGATATTCAGAAACTACGAGGACTCGAGCCAAAGATTGTGGCTTTGGGTAGCCATAAGGGCATTATCCAATCAATGCTCGACTTTGACTTTTTGGCAGGACGTGAAAAGCCGACCCTCGTGGGCATTGTG
>DATAMV010000051.1:0-1777 GCA_036266515.1 Candidatus Saccharimonadia bacterium | reverse complement strand
CCCAGCCGCCGCACCTTGATCATAATCGCCTTAGGATTGCTTGCTGTCCTCATCGCCGGGCTAAGCCTATATGCGTGGCTCGCTCACAAGTCGCCGGCCACGGGCGAAGCCCAACTTCACAATGTGGAGGCCAAAATCGGCAAGCACTATATCCTCCCGACCGATGAAGTCCCAGCACTTGCCACCGTCACGGATACTAGCAAGCTGACCACACCGTTTCTCAAAGGCACCAAAAATGGCGACCAAGTCCTGATATACCAGAAAAACCATATCGCCATCATCTACCGCCCCTCCGTTGATCGCATCGTGTCAGTCGGACCCGTGACTATTGATAATCCAAGGCCAAACAGCCCATGAGCACAACGACGAAATCCAAGTTTTGTACGCTCGTGATCGGGACCCTCCTCGCGGCCATGCTTCCTGGCGTGGTAGTGTCCGCCGGGACAAGTTGTACCGTCAGTATCTCGCCCAATGCCGCCACACCCGCTGTAAACACCACCTTTACGGTCAACATCACCAATACTGGCTCCACTGATCTGCAGTGGGTCGATATTACCGTACCCACGGCTGGTTTCTTCTACGCCGGCAACTATGTTTACGATTGGGCCGGCTCCGAGCACGGCGACGGCGTCACATTCACCAACAACACCCTCGCCCAAGGCAGTTCCAACGGCTTCCAAATCGCCTCTACTGCCGAGCCTCGCCCCACATCCACAAATACCTGGCAAATCCAAGCATCCGACGACCCGGGTGGCGCCGGCGCCGTCACGTGTACCGGTAGCTCCAATGTGGCAGTTTCCGGTCACCCCCCAAACGATTCCAACAATGGCGTGTCTAACATTATGGTCAGCAGTGTCACGCCGGCATCGGCCACCGTCACCTGGGACAGCGATAACGCCATCAGCTCACTGGTGTACTACGGCCAGACGAGCGATTATGGCGCTGCTTCAACCTACGACTCGAGCCTCACTAACAACCACAGTGTTACGCTTACCGGACTTAGTGCATTCACCGGCTATCACTTCCAGGTTGCCGGCAGCGACGGCCAGGGAACCTTTGGCTATTCCGGCGACAGCACCTTTGTCACCGCGGCCGCTCCCGCCGGTTCCAACCCCCCGAGCGGCGGTTCGTCTGGCGCCAACGTGCCGGGCGCTCATCTCAAAGCCGCTCCCACCGAAACCATCCCTCCTACCATCAGCCTAACAACAGACCTCGGCCACCCCTTTAGTGCCGCTCCCACTATTGCCGGTCTCGCCAGCGACAACGACGGTGTAGCCGCCATCGACTATTCCACCGACGGCGGAATCAACTGGCAGCCCGTCACAAGTATTACCCAGCCCAACCGTCGCAAAGCTCATGACCTCGCCTTTACCTTCACGCCCATTTTCCCCGACGATGGCAACTACACGGTCCAAGCCCGCGCCACCGACACCTCCAGCAATATTGCCGTCACCCCTCCCGTCACCATCATCATCGACCGGCTCCCACCCCAGACTGGCCCCCTGGTGTTCGCCTATGGCCCCCAGCCCCTGCAGCCTGGCCAAACCGGTGCTCTCAATCTGGTGGCTGGCAGCGACTACCGTGTAACTACCAGTGCCGTCGGCGGCCCCACCAGCCTGGCGCTCGATGCCCGGCCTCTCTCCGGTGCACCCGGCGCCACGAGCACCAATCCCACCCCCACCGCCACCTTCGCCCTCACCCAAAACGCTGGCACCGGCCTCTGGAGCGGTGCCGTCGGATTTAAAACCGGCGGCACCTACCAGCTCGTCGCTCGCGG
>DATAMV010000050.1:0-1573 GCA_036266515.1 Candidatus Saccharimonadia bacterium | reverse complement strand
CACAATGGAGCGTTCCGATAGTAGGGTCTCGCTGACCCCCGGTCAAATCTACCGGCGCTTCGGCCCTGCCTGAGTGGCGCCGGGCGCATAATACCAGCCCTCGTCTGTGTTGATGCCCCAGCCGCCGCTTTCCGGCGCCTTCTTGACAGTAAGAGTGATCTCCATGCCGGGGCCTTCCTCGACCGGCGGCGGCTGATCAACCGGCGGCAGCACGATGGGGTGCTCCGGGTGTGGCAAGTCGCCGGGCAGGGTATGGTCTGGATGTGGAGGCGTACCGGGTCCGCCGGGCATCGGACCTCCGCCGACACCAAGGCCGGTGATCCAAGCGTAGCCTACGATGGTCGCCGGGTATGGCGGCACGGTCTTGTTGCGCGGATAAACCATCACCTGCATCGAAATAGGTACTTGCGACATCAGAAGTCTCCTCTGCTTTGTTTTCAATCGCACCGGCGTATCACACCAGCATGTCAGCGGCATCTCAAAACGTCTTGTGCATCACGCCAGCAGCGGCAGCAAGGTTCCCAGTCTGATACCGGCAGCAGGTAGAAGCAGCCTCACAAGGAACAACACGCAGACCAGCACAAAGACGATCCAGATGATCTGGATGACCTTGGCTGGCAACGCAATGTTAGCGACTGAAGTGATCACCCAAATGATCAGGTAGATCGCTGCTGCAAGCAGGCAGAGATAAATGAGCGCCATAATTATTTGTTCGATCACGACAGCCTCCTTGGTTGTTTTACTTACGCAATCATCTCGTCCTCTTCGCCTTGTTTGTAGATTTCAGCCTCGACAAAGTCGTCGGTCGTCAGACCAAGATCGCGGGCAAGCGACGGCGAGAGATCGAGCGCCCGGCCAGTCTGCTCTCCCGGTCCCCAATCGGCACAGAAGCAACCCTCCATCAGGATTTTTGTTCTGGGGTTGTAGAGCGTCGCCGTCGCCACCAGCAATTCCTTCTTCGAGATTTGCGAGTAGTCAAAGCGGGCCGCGATGTAGTGTACATGAGGATTGAGCCGACGGGCCAACCCGGTGGTACCTTCAGGCTGGTAAGGAAGGAACAGATGTGGCGCGTCCATGATTTCGTAGATGAATGCGAGGCCTTCGCTTTCGGACATTCCAAGATCATCGGGGCCTCCGAAGGTACTGCACAGACCGGAAATTTTTATCACGGTCGAGCCTCCTATTTCACTTTGCGCTCCTGATCTTTTCGCGAACCTGATCTGGCGTTTCTTTTACGCACAGCCCAATGCCGCTCAGACGGATAGCCGCGCCGTGAGAAGCTTGGCAATGAGAATGTATCGCCGGTCTTACTGCTTGCACTGCCGTACTCTCGACCCACACCGGGTGGCCGTCGAGTTGTGTAAGCATAATCAGCGAAAGCAACATTTCAGCCCCAACTAATCTTGATTGCTCCCTGAGCACCCGCTTTGCCTGTGAAGGTCGCTCCAGACGAGAAACCCGAGCCGCCGCCACCACCACCACCATAGATTGATCCGGCAGTAGCATTGTCCGAATTGAGGGCTGTGCCAATCATGTGTAGGGTGCCGTGGGTGGCGTGAATGGCGCGGACCAT
>DATAMV010000049.1:0-5080 GCA_036266515.1 Candidatus Saccharimonadia bacterium | reverse complement strand
CCCATCTCGGCGCGGGCCAAAAACCCACACCCGCTGAGGACCGCGAGCTTATCGGGGTGTATCACACCATTGAACATTACCTCACCACAGAAGAGCCGCTTCGCTCATTCACCAAAGCCGAGCTCCGCCACATCATCACCCATGAGTTCAATTTGGAACCGCCCGCCGCCTCCAAGCTTTGGCCGGACGGCTAACCCTCATGGTAAAGTGCGACGAGCGCCTGAGCCCGGGCCCGTACACTTCCGGCATGCCGGGCGCCCTCGGAGGCAGGCCCAATAATGTCGCGGAAAACGTCATTTAGGCTGTCGTCATGAAGCGCCGCCTCAAGTTCTTTCATAAGTCCCGCCATATCGGCCGTAAACTCAAACGTCTCCCCATTATTTATTTCCGTTAGTCTAGACCTCATATCATCCTGAGAAACATCTTCATCCGTCACCCCGAGCATAATCGCCGTATCAATGGCCAAGTATTCACCAGTGGCCGCATCGACTATGCCTTCGGAGGAGCTGGCGGTTCGGCCACCTAGTAAAGCGTTGAAAATCGGTCTCGCCCGTACCATCTCCGGGTTGCGAATGGCATCCCGATACAGCAAGCCAATGTTGGGACTATGATCGGTGCCGGCATGATAATCAGACACCAACCACGCCCGGTCATCAAAGTGCTCCAGCTCCGTACGAGCCATGGGATAGCCGATTCGGTCAGCCAGGCGGGAGGCGAAGACTGCCCCCTGCGCCGCTGCCACATTGAGCAGCGACCCCACTTTTCGCGCCGACCCAACCGACCGCGGCACGGCCTTCATAAAAACGGGTCGCCCGTCGGGGCGGGTCGCGATCTGATAATCATCCGATACATTTGGTTTACCTTCTTTAGTGGGCGCGCGCTGTAGCGTAGCCGGGTCTATGTCCGCACCCCTCACGCCAAGCATGGCAAGCCCAAAGTCATCTAACTCTGGCAATGCACGCTCAGCCTCAGCTAGCTCGGCGGTAGTCGAGGAATCGGCTTGGCGGTGTAAGATTTTCATCTGAAGATCATCTAGATGGGGGAGTCGCTCGACTACTGCTTCCATTGCGGCATGTGAGCTTCGGTACTCAGACGCCTGGGGCGCTGCCTCAGCCACTCTTAACGCTCACCAAACGATTGTTGGCATTCGGCCACCGGCGTGTGCCGGTCAATGCATTGCTGGTACTGGTGCGCCCGGTACTGCGCCTTAAAGTTGGTGCCGTTCAAAAATAGCGCCGCAATCCCAAACGACACTGCCACGCATACTACGCCGGTAATCAGAAGGCCGCTTGCGATTTTAGTTGGATTGGTCATAAATAAAACTTATGCTATATGATTAAAGCCAGTATACAAAATGCGCACGAAAGTTACAGCTTCTCAAAAACTCGTTGGCTATGGCATGTATGCCATGTCGCTGGTGTTTCCATTGTCGAATTATCCGCAGATTTACCAGCTCTACCACACCCACGTTACGAGCGGCTTGTCGCTAGCCACCTGGATTATGTATTTCGTATTTAATCTCGTGCCGCTCGCCTATGCGATGGTCAACCGGCTCAAGCCACTGATCGTCTCGAATATTCTCTGGATGATCATTTATCTCATTATGATTTTTGGCATTATCAAATATGGCACGCCGCTGGCAAATGGTAGTTATGAACAACTGCTCATGGTTAACAACATCGGTAAGGCCATCAACGGCTTTGGGCTGTTGTGCATTAGCATCGCGCTGGCTATCTACGCCAACGATCTCATTGGGTTAACGCGGCGTGGAGGCAAGCGGGCATGAGCGAGCTTATTCGGCCGGCCGGGCGTATGCGCAAGGATGTGATGCTGGTGATGGTGTGCCTTGTGGCATTAGCCGGGGGGGTAGTGGTGTACCGCAGCTTCGCCGGCAAGGAAGTCAGCACGACCCAACCCGGCGTGGTGCCGGCAGCCCAGGTTAGCACCGGTCTTGCGCCCGCGTTTAGGCTATGGTCGGGCGGCACGACGAGCTACCGATTTGAGGCCGTAGGCGGTTTACAGTATTGCTTTTGGGGTGGACACGACCCAGGCGCTACGGTGACAGCCAAGGCCGATCAAGACGGCCAACTCTTAACCGCATCTATCACGGCCACTTCCGGCCGGGCCACGGACGAACCACTTGCTTGCTTCTTGCCAATCGCAGACGGTTCCACGACGGCCACAGTAACACTTAAGGGTGCCGGACAAGTGACCTCGCTGCACATCACCCAGCCATAGTCCGCGAACGCCGTACCATAAGCATTTTGTAATTTTGCCTGCCCCGCCGTATCATAAGACTATGAAGCACGCCTACCTCAAGGAACTCCAGAACCGCTTGCTCGGCAGCGTCACCGACGACGCAGATGTGCTCGAACAATTTGCTACCGACCAAAGCTTGTTCCGCGCCACGCCGGCCGCTGTGGCCTATCCGCAAAACACCGCCGATGTGCGCCACATCGTGGAGTTTGCCGCGGACCACGCCGGCGCCGGCCGCGCCATCCCGCTGACCGCCCGCGGCCTTGGCGGCAGCCAAACCGGCGGCGCCGTGGGCGAAGGCCTGCAGGTTGTGTTTGCGGCCCACATGAACAAGATTCTGCACCTCGAGCGCGACAGCGTCACGGTGCAGCCCGGCATTACCCTCCAATCCCTCCAGCAAAGCCTGTTTACCCACCTCAAATACATCCCGCAGCTGCCGTCAGCCGGCGAATACGCCACCGTCGGCGGCGCCGTGGCCACGGGCACAGCCGGAGAGCGGGCCGTGAAATACGGGCCGATCCGCAATGCCGTGAAGAGCCTCAAGGTGGTGCTGGCGGACGGCACCGTTATCCGCACCGGCCGCATTTCGGCCCGCGAACTCAGCCGCCGTAAGGGCTACAGCACGCTCGAGGGCGAACTGTACCGCCAAGTCGACAGCCTCTTGCTTGATCACGAAGACCTCATCAAAAGCCGTCAAATCTCGGGTGTGCCTAACACCGCCGGGTATGATTTATGGTCCGTGCGTGGCCGCGGCGGCTCGTTTGATCTGACGCCGTTGTTTATCGGCGCCGAGGGCACACTTGGCCTCATCACCGAGGTCACATTGGCGGTGACCTCCTACAACCCGCGCACTACCCTCGTGGCCGGCTACTTCGATTCGGTGCTCGGCGCCGGCGAGGCCGTCGGGCGGCTGCTCAGCCTCCAGCCCAGCGCCGTGGAGCTAGTAGACCGCCAGCTGCTCGAATTCCACCACGGCCTGTTTCCGGCCGACCTCGAAACCGTGCTGCCCGACGAGCTGCCGGCCGTGGTCGTGCTCGCCGAATTCGATAATCCGTCGCAGTTTACCCAGCGCCTGCGCAGCACCCGGGCCGTGCGCCTCATGCGCCGTCACGGCGCCGTGGTGCGCGTGTCCACCGACCCGCTCGAGCAGGTGGGCATGTGGAAACTTCGCCGTGGCACCGTGGCCACATGGGCCGGGCATGGGCCCAAGAAAGCCCTGCCATTCATGGAAGATGCGGCCGTGCCCGTGGAAAAGCTGCCCCAATTGCTCGAAAAAACCTACAAACTCCTGCGCCAGCACGACCTTGAGCCGGCCATGTGGGGCCATGCCGGAATCGGCAATGTGCGCCTTCAGCCGCGCCTCGACCTCGGCAAGAAAAAGGACGTGGATAAACTCTTCACCCTCAACCGCGAATATACCGAGCTCGTAGCAAGCCTCGGCGGCACGCCGTCTTCCACCCACGGCGATAATCCGCTGCGGGCGCTCACTCTGCCAAAGCTCTACGGCGAAGAGTTCTGCGGCCTACTTGCGGGCATTAAACAGGCTTTCGACCCGCAAGATATCTTTAACCCCGGCCAAAAGACCGGGCTTACCGAAGAATCAGTTCGTGCCCGCCTGCGCGGTGAATTTGCTACCGGCCGGGTCACGAGTTACGTGTATTACACCTAAAGCGTTAAGGAGGTCCCCATGTTCATCTCAAGTTTGTTTTCTCACTTCACCCGCCGCAAGGTGCCGGCGCCCAAATTCGCGCCCGGGCTGTTCCTGGGGCTCCTAGCCGCCTTCACGCTCCTCGGCCAGGACAAGCCGGTGGTGGGGCTCACTGGTCTCGGTACCACGCTCATTGCCGGCGGGGTACTCGTTGAGCTTAACCGCCAGCGTATCTGGGAAGACTACCGCAAGCAGTACAAGAAGGCCAAAGGTCTGTCCGGTCTGTGGTCCAAGCCCGACCCCATTTACTACACGATTAATGTAGTATTCCTGTGGCCGCTCATCGTGGTGCTCGGTATCGGCTGTCTCTGGGCCGCCTACGTTCTCGGCTAGACCGGCCCTCCTGCTACAATAGCCACATGGCCGATTTACCTCTCGTTTCTATTGTTGTTCCCACTTACAACCGCGCCCGCGTCATCAAGAAAACCCTCGCTAGCGCATTAAGCCAAACCTATCCTCGCATCGAAGTCATTGTCGTAGATGACGGCTCGTCTGATGACACGCAGGCAGTTTTGCAGTCTATATCTGACCCGCGTGTCCACTATTTCGTTAAACCGAATGGCGGGCCTAGTGCGGCCCGCAATTTCGGTGTAGCCAAGGCGACTGGCAAATGGATTATGTATCTTGATAGTGACGACGAACTACTGCCCGAGTGTGCTGCGACAATGATGGATTGGCTCACCCGCCACCCCCGCGCCGTTTTTGCTATCCCTCGCGGCGACCGGCGGTTAGAGCTTTACGAACATGGCAAAATGGTCAAGTTTATTGATGATTCCGGCGACACTCCTCCGCAGTTTACTATTCGCGATATTTTTATGCGTAACGCCGGCTTCTCCTGCAATGGCCTGACGCATCTACGTAGCCTGGCGGATGAAGGCCTGCGCTGGGACGAGAACCTAGCCAGCATGGAAGATTGGGAATTTATGATGACGATTGGCGAACGCTACCCAGACGGCTTTCTGTACGTACCGGCCGTACTTTACAAATACCGGCAACGCTTTGGCAGTGATAATTTGGTGTCGCAGCGTCAGTACAGCTCTTGGGCGGACGCTTTCGAATACATTTACACCAAACATCAGGGCGATCATATGCTAGAGGGCCAGACATGGTATCCAT
>DATAMV010000048.1:0-6538 GCA_036266515.1 Candidatus Saccharimonadia bacterium | reverse complement strand
TAGTTTACCGTAAATTCCAAAGGTATTGCCCTTAAGTCTATATTTCGACTTATATCCGACTTCGCATTGAAAAATATTGCCAGCTAAAATTTCTTCGCGCACCGCCTCCACTGCCGCCTGGTGCTGCTCGCGCGTGAGGCTGTCGCCCAGAAACGTCGCCGAATACTGCGCCCGCGGCGGCGCCTGGCCAATCAGCTTGGCCAGCTCGGCACTCCGGTCTTCGTCATAGTAAAAATACGTAAATTCGCCGGTCATGGTGTCAAACACCACACCGTCGGTGTATACATCAAACGCGAATTGGTCGAAATCCGGGTGCGTCTTCACCACTACGCCCGGCTCCATATAATTGACCGCGTCGTAGCCCAAATACCCCACCAGGCCGCCGGCGTATTGCCGCGACAGCGTGGGGGCGGGCATAAGGTCGCGCAGTGCGTAATACGGGTTATCCACCACAAAGGTCTGGCCGTCGAGCGTTAGCTTGTGCCCGCGTGCCGACACGTGATGTTGGGGCGCAAATCCCAACACGCTGTAGCGCGAAGCAAACCCCGGCTCACCAAGCGACTCAAATAAGAAACACGTTTCGTAGGCCTGCTCAACAGCCCGAAATAGCTCATAAGCATCGGTACCGGCCGCCAGTTTCCGGTAAGTGGGCTTCTGGGCAATAGTTAGCCGCGGCAAGTTCATGACCGTTTCTCCCCGGTAAGCTCACGAATAAAGGCAGCCACTTTATCGGCGCGGGCGGCCGGTGCGGCGGCATTCACAATGTCCAATACCGCACTCCCCACCACCGCCACATCGCAGTGCGGGGCAATGGCCGCAAACCGCTCGGGCCCTGAGATGCCAAACCCAGCCGCCACCGGCACCGAAAATTCCCGCCGCACCGTGTCCAGGTACGCCGCCACCTCCGGATCGAGCTGGCCGGCCGTGCCCGTCACGCCTTGCCGCGTCATCGCGTACACAAAGCCGCCGGCCGCGGCCGCATTTTTGGCCAGCCGCGCGGGCGTCGAAAGCGGCGAGACCGTACGAATAACCCGCACGCCCGCCGCCGCACCCGCCCGGCTAAAGCCTTCGTGCTCGTCGGCTTCAAGCGGTACGTCGGGCACAATCAGCCCCGAAATCCCAGCCGCGGCCGCATCCCGGCAAAACCGTTCCACACCGTATTTAAACACCGTGTTGAAGTATGCCATGAAAAGAAGTGGCGCCTGGACCTCCCCGGAAAGCTCCCGCGCCAAAGTAAACGCGTCGGCCACCCGGGTGCTCCGCTCGAGAGCCGCCTCGCACGCTCGTTGGATTGTGGGGCCGTCGGCCAGCGGGTCCGAGAACGGGATTTGCAATTCCACCATGTCAGCTCCCGCCGACACCATTGTTCGCACGAGCTCGGCCGTGGCAGCCAGATCTGGATATCCCACCACCACATGCGTCATGAGGCCGGTACGCCCTTCGGCCTTAAGCGCCTTCAACGTTTCATCAATCTTATTCATAACGCCCCACCTCATCTTTCAAAAAGTCGCGAAATTGTTCGTCTTTCAGTTCGCGGGCGAGAATAAATAGGTCCTTGTCACCCCGGCCCGACACATTCACCACTACAATCTGGTCGCGCCCCAACTTGGGCGCTAGTTTAATGGCTTCTGCTAGTGCATGCGACGACTCAAGCGCCGGAATAATGCCCTCCGTCCGGGCCACCAAATCAAGTGCCGATAGCACCTCTTTGTCCGTAGCGCTGGCAAAGCTAATGCGCCCCTGCGCTTCGAGGTTGGCCAGCTCCGGCCCAATGCCGGGATAATCGAGTCCAGCCGAAATGCTATGCGTAGGCGCGAGCTGTCCGTCATCGTCTTGCAAAAACACGGACTTGTACCCCTCGACCACGCCGGTCGAACCCCCCGGAAACCGGCGGGCATGCTCGCCCCGCTTGCTCCCACGCCCGCCTGCCTCCACGCCTATGAGTTTCACAGCTGGCTCATCGAGAAATTCTGCAAACGCACCGATCGCGTTGCTGCCGCCGCCCACGCACGCCAGTACATAATCCGGCAGCCGCCCCTCGGCTTCTTCGAGCTGCACCCGGATCTCGCGGCTCACCACGCTTTGAAAATATTTCACCATCGTCGGATATGGATGCGGACCGAGCGCCGACCCCAGCAAGTAGTAGCTGTCCCGCGCATGCTCAATCCAGTCTTTGATGGCCGCATTCACGGCGTCTTTGAGGGTGCGGCTGCCGAAGTCCACCGGCACCACAGTGGCGCCAAGCCGTTCCATCAAAAACACGTTCGGCCGCTGCCGCTCCACGTCCACGCGTCCCATAAACACCGTGCATTTCAGCCCCATCTTGGCAGCCACCGTAGCCGATGCCAAGCCGTGCTGGCCCGCCCCGGTCTCGGCGATGATCCGGGTTTTACCCATGCGCTGGGCCAAGAGCACCTGTCCGAGGCAATGGGTAATCTTGTGGGCGCCGGTAATATTGACGCCCTCGTTCTTCAAATAAATCTTGGCGCCGCCCAATTGCTCACTCAGCCGACGGGCGTATGTGAGCGGCGTTGGCCGGCCCGCAAACGTCTTTAGAAGCTGCGTAAACTCAGCCGCAAATGCCGGATCCGCACGCGCCGCGTCAAACGCCGCCTCCAGCTCCTCGAGCGCGGGCACCAGCATTTCCGGCACGTACCGGCCGCCAAATGCTCCAAAATATCCTGTTGTAGTGGTTGATTTCGCCATAATGGCACCGTTCCTTTCAAACCAAAAGCCCTTGCAAACAACCAAAAACATCTCGCGCACGGATGCTCTTAGTTTTTTACAAGGACCTTGAAAGGTGGTGCCACCTTGCATTGTCGCGCTGTTACCAGCGTGACCTTTGTCACCGACGTGTCATCGGTGTGCAGTGTGGTGACGGACTGCGTCCGGGTCTTGCTACTTTCGCCCACACACGAGCGATGGTTCACAAGCCAGCTCGCCGGTACCATTCTCCCGGCTCAAGCGCTTTTCCGTCATTAAGTATAACCGACATTTAAGGCTTCAGTCAAGCTAAAAAGCTTTCGCGGAGGGGGCATACCTTGCGGCGTGCCCCCTCCTGCGCGAGGTTCCCCGCAGACCTTTGCGGCTGCGGTCCTTGCTTTTCTCCCGTCCGTCACGAAGCAACGGATCAGATCGCCATCTTAGTGTTTCAGCCATAAGCGGCGAGACTTATCGCTCATCAGTCCCGTCTAGGTCAGCGGGACGCCGTGCTTCTTTTGGCACGCGTGCCGGGCATCGCGGTTGTGGATCTCCCCACAGTAGCCCACCCAGTACGACTTCGGCTTGCCGCCACTGCTTCCCGTGGGAACGGGCTTGGGCAACGGCGGAACCTTCGGAGCTCCGATGACACCGTGGTTCGGACACCGGTTATTGCGAACCTCGTTCGAGATCAGCTTGTACCCAAGCCCTCCAACGGCGGTCAGGTCGATCACCGTCAGCCGGAACTTCTGCCCATACTGCGTGTCTGGCCCGATGTCAGCCACAGCCACGTCAAACGAGTAGCCCGGATTCTGAAGCGGCCGGTAGTGGTCCTGATGCAGCGACCCAGCCTCGGTCATCGGCTTGAGCATCACGTCCACGACCTTCGTGGACGGCGGCGTTCGCTTGGTACTGTCAGGGCCAACGAACACCTGGATGTGGTGGTCCGGCGCACGGCCCTTGGCCGCGCCCGGCCAGTCGTTGGGCACGAACCACGCGTACACGTGGTACTTGTTGTCGACGTTGCCGGGACCGTGGCATTCGTCATACTCACTTTCGTGCACCTGGTCTGCGAACTGACCGCGAACCTGGGCGTGACCAGGATCTGGTCCCCGGTCACCGGGTACACCAGCGCAGGCTGCCGTGAGAACCAGCGTCACAATCAACGCCAGCACCCGGGGCACCCAGGCGGGTACACCAAACGTAGTTCTGAACATGGGTTCTCCAACCCTAGAACGAAAACGCGGCGGGACCGCCGCGTCGAGCAAAGATTACAATTTTATAAACGCTATGTCAAACCACAACAGATAAGACGTCGGTGAGCTACCCGTTCTGGGCCTTATTACGCAAATAGTGATCCATAATCACCAGCGCCGCCATCGCGTCCACAATCGGCACCGCGCGCGGCAATACGCACGGGTCGTGGCGTCCCGAAGCCTCAAGCTTGGTTGCCTCTCCGCCACGAGTCACCGTTTGCTGGACTGCCTGAATCGTTGATACCGGCTTAAACGCCACTCGAAAATAAATGTCCTCGCCGCTCGAAATCCCGCCCAGCGTCCCACCGGCATGGTTGGTCTTGGTACGCACCTTGCCGTCTCGCATTTCAAACGCGTCGTTGTGATGGGTGCCGCGCATGCTCACGCCTTCAAAACCCGAGCCAATCTCGAAACCCTTCACCGCATTAATACTCATCATGGCCTTGGCCAGATCGGCGGGCAGCTTATCAAATACCGGCTCACCTAGGCCCACCGGCACCCGGCGGATAACGCCCCGGATCACGCCGCCCACGCTGTCACCAGCGTCGCGCACCTCTTCGATGAGCTTGATCATCTGCTCGGCCACGGCCGGGTCTGGACAACGCACAATATTGGCCTCGATCATTTCAGGCGTTACATCGGCGTAATGCATATCAGTGCGGATATCCCCCACCCGCTCCACATAGCTCATAAATTCCACGCCCAGTGTATCGCGCAGGTACTTGGCTGCCACCGCTCCAGCCGCCACCCGCCCCAGCGTTTCGCGCGCCGACGCCCGGCCGCTGCCACGGTAGTCGCGGTGGCCATACTTGGCATCAAATGTGTAATCGGCATGCCCCGGCCGGTACAGCCCCTTGAGCTTGTCGTAATCCTGCGAGCGCACGTCTTTGTTGCGAGCCACCATCATAATCGGCATGCCGGTAGTGCGGCCCTCATATATACCACTCTGGATGCTGATTTCATCTTGCTCGGCGCGCGGCGTAGTGATGCGGCTCTGCCCAGGACGCCGCCGGTCGAGTTCGGCCTGTACTTCGACTTCACTGATCTCAAGACCCGGCGGGCACCCATCAATCACCACCCCCACGCTGCCGCCGTGCGATTCGCCAAACGTGGTTATTCGAAATAATTCCCCAAAACTGTTTCCAGCCATCCTATCCCTTCAATGCCCTCATAATGCTTTCCATCTGACTGCGGGTCAGTTGCCCCGGCGCCGAGGCGTGCTCAGGCACTTCCGGCACGAACACCAGTTCGTTACCCCACATCGAGCCAAAGATGCGCGTAACCACACCGGCTTCGCCCATACCCAAAATAATGAAACGCCGGCCCGCCGCCTTGAGTTCCAACAACACCTCGAGCAGCCACACCGCGTCGGCTTCGGTCCGGCACATGGTAGCAAGTTTATAAATCGCCGGGTTGTATTGCTCCATGCGGTCAAGAATGGAATGCACCTCCGGTGCCGACGGCGTGGACTGGTAGTCGTGGTGCGAGGCAATGATTTGAATATCCAGGCCAAGTTCTCTAATGGCTGCCATTTCTTCTTCCTGTCCCTCGAGCTCGAGATCCACGAGCACCGGCGTGCCGGAAAGAAGCTTCAAAATCTCCATGCGCCGCTCCAGTGGCATATGAATCGGCTTTAGCTGCAAGCGCCGAAATACCACCACCAGCCGGCCTCCCAGCCGTTTAGCAAGGCTGCGCACCAGTGCGTCATCAAGATCCTCAACGTAATCGAGCCATACCTCGAGAAAGCCGTAATCTGCCTCATGTTTGGAAACCGTTTCCAGCACTTCTGCCCGGCTCGGCCGCATAATTGGTAGACAGTAATTATTCATGAGTAGTCTCCCCTAGCGGTTATCTCACGCTCCAATGCCGCCCGCATCGCGTCCACTGGAGCCTCTTGTCCTGTAAACATCTTAAACTGTGCAGCGCCCTGATACAAAAGCATTTCGGTTCCGTGAATAATCTGCGCCCCCGCCGCCCGCGCGTCCCGCAGCAGTTTCGTGTCGTAAGGGTGCGTAACCGCGTCAAATACCAGCAGCCCAGCGCGCAAGAATTCCGGCGCCAGCGGCGACGCGTCCGGGTCGCCCATACCAACGTTTGTGGTATTGCAAATGATTTCGGCGTCGGCGATTTCGGGGCTGTCTAGCGGCCCAAACCCACAGCCAAACTGATGCGCCAGCTCCTCGGCCTTGCCGGCGGTGCGGTTGTACACCGTCACGCGTGCGCCGCCTTGAGTGAGGCCGTACACCACCGCCTTAGCCGCCCCACCCGCGCCGAGCACCGCTACCGTCCGGCCGCGCAAAGTCCCCGCGGGCCCCAGCGCGCGCACCGCACCGGTCCAGTCGGTGTTCGTGCCGGTGAGGTGGCCGGGCTCACACACAATCGTGTTCACCGCCCCGATCGCCCGCGCCACCGGATCAATGTCGTCGAGCAGGGCCAGCAGCGCCTGCTTGTGCGGCATCGAGCACGACACTCCGGCCACATCACCACGGCCCCGCAGCTCCGACACAAACGCGGGCAGCTCTTCGGCCATCACCCGGCGGCGCTCAAACCGGTACTCGCCTTCAAGCCCCAACGCCGCATAG
>DATAMV010000047.1:0-2435 GCA_036266515.1 Candidatus Saccharimonadia bacterium | reverse complement strand
GCGTGTACTCCGAGAAGGTGTCACCATCGCCAAAAGCGAGCGCCTGCTCGAAAACCGCAGTGGTGGCCGGGTCTGGACCGAAATCAGCTATTCGCCGATCTTCGATGATGCCGGCCGCGTCACCTCGGGTATTGCCATCATCCGCAATACCTCCAAAGACCGCGAAATTGAGGAGATCAAATCCGACTTCATCTCGATCGTATCGCACGAACTGCGGACGCCCCTCACGGCCATTAAGGGCTTTTTGTCCATGACACTCAAACACGACTTTGGAGCCCTTAGCGAAAAACAATTCCATTATCTCAGCCGCGTTTACCAATCAAACCAACGTATGATCGATTTGGTAGAAGACCTGATGGACGCCACCTATATCGAGTCCGGCAAGATCACGCTCAATATCGCACCAGCCGCCCTCGACAACATTATGGCCAATGTCGTGTCAGACCTGGCCTCCAAAGGCGCCGCCAGCCAAGTCTTGATCAATGTCAGCCGCCGGCGCCGCCTGCCGCTTGTGCTGGCCGACGAAACCCGCCTCCATCAAATCGCTCTCAATCTAGTAGACAATGCTATCAAATACTCCATGCCCGACACTCAAGTGCAAATAACCTTCCGCGTCCACGGTGATGAACTCATTACCACCGTGGCAGACCACGGGGTCGGCATCAACAAAGCCCAAATTGGCCGCCTGTTCACAAAATTTGGCCGCATATTCAACCCGCTATCCGTCCAAGCCGGGGGTACCGGTCTCGGCCTGTATATTGTCAAAAACCTGGTCGAGTCCCACGGCGGCCGTATCTGGGTCACAAGTGTCGAGGGCAAAGGCAGCAAATTCAACTTCAGTTTGCCAATTGCCAAGCAACTACCCCTTATTGAGTAAGAGTATTTGTAAGTCTGACTAGTACGTCTCTAGACAGGTTTGTTACAATATTTACAACGGGAGTAATGCAAGAAAAATGGCAAAAATCTTATTGGTTGAAGACGACACAATTTTAGTAGAGATGTACCAGGCCAAGTTCGAACTTGAAGGCCATGACGTACGTGTAGCCACCAACGGTGAAGAATGCTTAGCCATACTAAAGGACTATGTTCCTGAACTTATCTTGCTCGATATCCTCATGCCAAAGCTCAACGGTTTCCACGTCTTGAAAGAGATTAAGAAACAGCCGAATCTGCGCCAAATCCCGATTATTTTGCTCACTAACCTTGGCCAGGCTGAAGTCGATATGAACCAGGAGCTCGCCAAAGCGCTGGGGGTCAACGACTACCTCATCAAGAGCCATCATACCCCGGACGAAGTAGTAAATAAGGTCGTCAAAGTGCTGGGCACATCCGGCCGGAGCCAGTCCGCGGCCGAAAAATAGGGCGCTATGCCAACCTACCAAACCACGGGCATTGTTATCGGCCGCACCAACTTTGGTGAGGCCGATAGAGTAATACGGCTGCTTACCGCAGACCACGGCAAAATCAGCGCCGTGGCCAAGGGTGTCCGCAAGATCAAAAGCCGAGCCGGCGGCCACCTCGAGCCGCTTGGCGAAGTAGAGGTGATGCTAGCCACCGGCCGCAACCTAGACGTCATCACTTCGGCCCGGCTGCTATGGTACCCACACCGCCTCACGGGCGATTACGAGCGCCTAACGCTCGCGCTGGCGTTGGCTGCCGCCACCGACCGAGTCACCGAAGCCGGCCAGCCAGCCCCAGCGTTATATATGACCGTGCGCCAGGCGCTCACGGCGCTGGAGGAGGCCGCCGAGCCGGTAATACTCGAGCTCTGGTTTAGACTCCACGCCCTGAATGCGTTGGGCTACCGGCCGGATCTAGGCGCCTGTATGATCTGCGGCCGGGATGATCCGGACGCAACCTATGCCTTTAGCGTTATACACGGTGGCATCGTGTGCGCCGGAGACGCCACCCCACTCGATCCGCCGATGAGCACATCACACATAAAATTCTGGCGGCTCCTGCTGAATTATCCCTATTCCACCGTGGCGCACGTTCAGGGGGCACGGCAATTGGCCGCCGAGAGTCTGGGAACCTGTGTTAGCTTTTACGAGCACCACCTGGGCCCAAGCCCGTTATCCTGGCGACCATAATAATTGGTTTTTTGTTTGACTTTCGGCCGCTGTTGGCGCGTAATAGATACCAAGCATAAGAGGTATTGTCATGCCCGAGCCAATGGACCCAAATCAAGATCAAACACCGACACCGATAGCCGAAGCATCCAAGCCGGCTAACACCGAAACCACCGCAAAGAAACCGAAAACAGCCCTCTGGGCCGGCATTGCCGTGGTCGTAATTGCCCTACTTGCAGGAGGCGTCTGGGCCTACATGGCCTGGCAAAATAAAGACAAGACCGCAACCAAAACCACTACGAAAACCACCAACCAAAAAGTCCGCCTCGTCTACGCCACCCATTGGACCGAGAAAGCACAGCTCGA
>DATAMV010000046.1:0-13171 GCA_036266515.1 Candidatus Saccharimonadia bacterium | reverse complement strand
ACGTGTACTCCGGCTGGGCGCTGAACGCACCAGTCTTGCAGTAGAGGTACTTGTTGTTGTCGGCCTCGCCAATGAGCGACGGCTCCAAAACCGCACAGTACTTGTTGCCCAGAAGTCCCACTTGCCCGGCGCGCGTATCAATCACCTGGCCGTTGTTCCACCATGAGTACCAGATGGGGCCATCCTTGCCGCGCACATCATTATTGGTGTCGATGTAAACCAATCGTGTATCCGTGATGGCTGCCTGAGTTACATTCTTGGCGATGTCACTCCAAGTTCCTGTGACGCCCACGAAGCCGACATCCGTCACTCCAGGAATCTGGCTAAGCACTTTGCCTCTCAGATCGCCGTTAGCAAACAGTACCGCCATCTGGTTTGACGATAGATACACCTTTGAAACGTTGCTCGCGACCATTTGGCTGTCCCACTGTCCGGTGGGATCCTGGCCTTCTTTCATCCAAGCCGTATTGTCAGTCTTCTTTGCTAGCAGATAATTTTGGGCGAGCGCATAATCCGATACGCCCGTAGTCTGTAGATACCATTGCGCCCGGATACCGCCCTGCTTCAGCCACAGGCCGCCAGAGGCGTCCAGAAAGGCGATCCGGTCTCCGGCCATCTTAAGATTGTGCGCCGCCATGCCACTGGTCAGTTGCACCCACTGACCAGTATTGGCGCCGACCTTTGCATACACATCCGAACCATTAACCATACCCGTAAGGGTCTCAGCCTGCGCAGCACCACCCATCGCCAGGCTAATCCCCAGGGCCAATAATGCACTATGCCACTTCTTCATATTGCACCTCCTATTTAGATTTAGTGTATCAGACCTACTAGTCGTCTAAGAGGCCGCGGAGGTACTTGCCGTATCCACTCTTCATCAGGCCGTCGGCTAATTTGTCGAGCTGGGCATCGCTGATCCAGCCCTCATTCCACGCGATTTCCTCGATACAACCGATCTTGAGGCCCTGCCGCTCTTCCACCACCTGCACGAACTGTGAGGCCTGGGTCATGGAGGCGAAGGTGCCGGTGTCGAGCCAGGCCGTACCACGGTCGAGCACGCCCACCTCGAGCCTGCCGGCCTCAAGGTAACGATTGCTCACGTCGGTAATTTCGAGCTCGCCGCGGGCGCTCGGTTTGATCGATTTTGCAATCTCGACCACATCGTTGTCATAGAAATAGAGGCCCGGCACTGCAAAGTTCGACTTCGGCACCTTCGGCTTCTCCTCGATGCTCACGGCTTTCATGTTTTTGTCGAACTCCACTACGCCGTACCTCTCCGGGTCGGACACATGGTAAGCAAAGATCACGCCGCCCTTAGGATCTGTATAATCTTTAAGCTTCGAGCCGAGGTCTGAGCCGTAAAAAATGTTGTCGCCCAGGACGAGAGCTACATTATCATCACCAATAAACTCATCGCCAATAATAAACGCCTGCGCCAGACCTTCCGGCCGCGGTTGGATCCGGTAGGTAAACTCGCAGCCGATCTGCTCGCCGCTACCCAAGAGTCGTTGGAAGCCCGGCAGGTCATGCTCAGTAGAAATGATCAAGATCTCGCGGATCCCCGCCATCATCAGGGTTGAGAGCGGGTAGTAAATCATCGGCTTGTCGTATATTGGCATCAGCTGCTTGGAAATGCCTTGAGTAATGGGATAGAGGCGCGTGCCGGAACCACCGGCCAAAATGATACCTTTCATGATCGAGCTTCCTTTGCTTGTTCCTGCTTAATGTAATCGTGAAGGCCGGTTCGCCAATCAGGTAGTTTCACTCCGGTCGCCTCGATTTTGGCCAGGTCGAGCGTACTTTCGAGCGGCCGCGGCGCTGCCTGCGGCTTGTCCTTGAAGTACTCAGCCGTGCTCACGTCGGTCACGGTCAGGTCGTCACGGCCCAGCTCCTTGAAGATGGTGCGTGTGACTTCGGCCCAGCTGGCCGGCTCGCCGCTATCCGACACGTTGTACGTGCCAAAAGCCGCCCCCTGCTCTAGCAGCGCCCCAATCGTGCGGGCCAGCGTGCTCGCGAATGTCAACCGGCCAATCTGGTCGTCCACCACCTTCGGCGAAATATTGCGGTCCGCCAGACTTATCATTGTGCGTACAAAGTTGGGACCGTCGCCCACCACCCAGCTGGTACGGAGCAAGTAGTGCTTGGGCACGAGTCCCGCCACTACGTCGGCCGCAGCTTTCGTTTGGCCGTACACGCCCAGCGGCGTCAGCGGCTCGTCCTCGGTATGTACTTTCTGTGCACCATCAAATACGTAGTCCGTGGAAATCTGCACGAGTGTCAGGTCGTGGTCTAGCGCCGCTTTCGCCAGCCGGGCCGTGCCCTCCACGTTGGTTGCCCACGCCGCCGCCCGCCCCTCGGCCGTCTCGGCCATGTCCACCTTGGTGTAGGCAGCCGCGTTCAAAATCACTTTCACGCCGGCCCAGTCAAATTTCGCTACCGATTTGGCGTCGGTAATGTCGAGCGCGTCGTGTCCCACGGCCCGCGCCTCCGGAAATCGTTCCACCAAGGCTTTGCCCAGCTGGCCACCGGCCCCGACGATCAAAAGTTCGCGGCCCTCCACCTATAGCTCCATCGGTTTAACGTCGGCCACCATTGGGTGGTTCTTGTCGCGGTCGCTCATGATCGCCTGGTCGAGCGGAATCGGCCACTTCACACCCGCAGCCGGGTCGGCCAGATTGGCAAACAAATACTCGTCGTACTTCTCGGCACTCCAGTGGGCATTCACGCTGTACAGGTAGTAGGTGTCGTCTTCAAGAGTCTGGAATGAGTTGGCCACGCCCTGCGGCAAAAACACCGCCTTGTTCGGATCAAGCTCAACCGTCACCACCTTGCCGAAGCCCGGTCCTTTGCGCAGATCCAGATAAGCATTAAACACCCGGCCCTTCACCACCGAAATGTACTTGTCCCACGGCTCTGCGTGGAACCCGCGTGTTACGCCGGCTTGTTTGTTGTACGAGAGGCTGTTTTGGACCACCTGGAATTTTTCGGGCATACCAGCCGCCACCAATTTAGCCTTGTGGAATTTCTCTTGGAACCAGCCCCGCTCATCACCAACACTCGTGACGTCGAACCAAATTAAACCCGGAATTTCAGTCTCGTGAGGGGTAAATTCGGTCGTTGCAACTGCCATGATGTCTCCTTATTGTCCGTGCTTTGCGTACTCAGCTTCCACCGCGGCTTTGTCCGGTTTCCACCAAGCTTCGTTATCTTTGTACCAAGCAATCGTGGCCGCAATGCCTTCCTCGAAGGTCATTTTGGGCTTCCAATCGAGTTCGGTGCGGAGTTTGGTCCAATCAATGGCGTAGCGCAGGTCGTGGCCGGCCCGGTCGGTCACCCGCTCAAACCAGTCTTCGGGCTTGTCCAGGCGCTTCAAAATCGTCTTCACAACCTCATTGTTGTTCTTCTCGCCGTCTGCCCCGATCATATAGGTCTCACCGGACTTGCCCTTTTCGATAATCGTCAGCACCGCGTCGTTATGGTCATCCACATGGATCCAGTCCCGCACATTCTTGCCTTCGCCGTAAATCTTGGGTTTAATCCCGGCCAAAATATTCGTAATCTGCCGCGGAATAAATTTCTCAATGTGCTGGTACGGACCGTAGTTGTTTGAACAGTTAGAAAGCGTGGCGTGAATGCCAAACGACCGCACCCAGGCGCGCACCAACAGGTCTGACCCGGCCTTGGTGGACGAGTAGGGGCTCGATGGGTTGTAGGGCGTCTTCTCGGTGAATTTATTGGGATCGTCAAGCTCCAGGTCGCCAAACACTTCATCGGTCGAAATGTGGTGCAGCCGCTTGCTGTGCTTGCGGACAGCTTCGAGAATCGTAAACGTTCCCACTAGATTCGTGTGGATGAATGGCTCCGGGTTCTTAAGCGAATTGTCGTTGTGCGATTCGGCTGCGAAGTGCACGACGATGTCGTTTCCGGCGATCAGTTCGTCTATCAGCTTGGCATCACAGATATCACCCTCTACGAACGTAATATTGTCGGCCACCGGCGCGAGACTGGCTTTATTGCCCGCATACGTCAGTGCATCAAGCACGGTAACGTGATAATCCGGGCGGTTTTTGACGGTGTAGTGAACGAAGTTCGCGCCAATGAACCCCGCTCCGCCTGTGACAAGCATCTTCATGCCACCACTATATCAGGAAAATGAGCGTATGGGAGGGGATTTATATCTTGAAAAAATCCAAAAACTTGTTATAATATGCAAGCCTGTGGACGAGTGGATTCTCTGAAATCAGGTGCGCACCACAACTCATCCGAGGGCCTCAGAAATGCGGCCCACCCCCATGACGCCTGGATTGGCAGATTGGAGCACCAAAATGTCCGACCCGATGCAGCAGGCCGAGCGTGCTGAACGCCTGGCCCGCGTCAACGCGGTTCTGAGGGAGCACAACCTCAAGGAGCTGCGCAGCCTCGGTGACCACACGAACGGCCAGATCGAGCTGGTGGAGATCGTCGACGTGTTCGACCACTCTGCCCGCTTCTTCACGGACGTTCAGTTCTCGTGCCTGTTCCCGAACGGCAACGAGGGGCGTTTCACGATCCGGTGGAACGCGAACTCAGCCGTATCGGACGGCGCAGTGATGGTGGTCACCATCAACGGCAACATCGCCGTCGTTCGTCAGTACCGGCCGGCCCTGGGCACCTGGATGACTGAGCTCCCGCGGGGGTTCGGAGAGTCCCTGGACAACGCTCAGGTCAATGGTCAGCTCGGGACGCTCCAGATCGCCGACCTCCCCATCGCCACGGCTCTCCGCGAGCTGGGTGAAGAGGTCGTCGCATCGGCGCGGGTCGTGTCCGTCACGCACCTCGGCAACATCGCCGAAAACAGCGGGACGCACGCGAACACCCCGGCGTACTGGGCCATCGAGATCGAGGTCGACCCCGAAACGCTGCGCCGCCGCCGTGCGGAGGTCAGTGAGGAGGGTCTCGCTCTCCAGACCTGGACGTACGACCGGGCCATGAACGCCATCGGTGGCGCGCTGGCTGACAGCCACACGATCACCGGGCTGGCCCTGTACCGGAACCACGTCGAACGCACGGTCGCGATGCGGCAGGCGTAAGATCAGACGAGTAACACGGTGCATGCTGCACCCGGGGGCCGGACGGCTCCCGGGTGCTCACCCGCAATTATTCAATTTCAGCGTTATTGCCCTATCATTAGGACCATGACGCAGCCATTGTCCAACCCACTTCAAGACGCCTCAAGCGAAGACCTCCTCGCCGAAATCGAGCACCGCTACCTACCCAACGACCAGAAACCATTTCCGGTCGAGATGTTTACGTTTCTTAATAAATTCCGCCCTGCCATGACGGTCGAGATCGTAGTATTCCGCCGCACCGCCGGCAAATCCGAGGTGCTGATCCTGCAGCGCGACCCGAGCGAAATAGGCTACGCCGGCAAGTCACACCTGCCCGGCGGCTACCTGTTTTTCAAGGAAACTGTCCACGCGTGCCTGAACCGCATTGCCCAGCGTGAGCTCGGCGCGGCGCCCGCCAAGCTCAGCTATGCCGGCGCTCTCTTTGACCGCTACGAGGTACGTGGCCACCATATCCACCATACCTTCGTAGCTGAGCTCGACGGGGAGCCGGCGAAAGGCGAGTGGGTATCGCCAGAAAACTTGCCCATCAACTTCGTACCCCATCACGTGCCGGTCGTTAAAATGGCCGCCGCCGTGTCCGAAGGCACCATGCCACCGGGCCAGTTTGTTGAGTACGAACCCTAAACCTATTCCTGCTTCGGGACTTCGCCAAGAACGCCGCCATCAACCTTTTCCGGCACTTCGGTCGGCACTACGCTCGTAGTTCCGGCAGCCGGCGCAGGCGTTGTCATAAGTGTGTTCAAATACTGAGAGAGCTTGATCGGGTCGTAATCGGCCTTCTCCAGAAACGCCACAATCCCCATGGCGTTAGCGCGCTCTTTCACGCTGTCGCTGCCGATGTTGCTAAGAGCCACCACCTTGGTCTGCGGACTCTTGATCTGCAGTTGGGCGGATTCCAGAAAGTCAATCCCGCTCATACCGCCAAGCAGCATATCGAGCAAAATAATATCGAACTGCTGCCCCTCCACTACGGTCAGCGCTTCACCAGCGCTGCTGACCGGCGTAACGGTAAAACCGTCCTTTGTTAACCCGGTGGTGTACATGTTCCGGATCATCTCATCGTCTTCCACCAATAGGATGGTCGCCATACTCACTCCGCTTTTTGTCATTGTACGCCGAATGCCAGCTATAGGTAAAATGCAACGATGCTTATGCTGATATAAGGCGCTCACCATGATATACTCGCGCCATGATCATCGTAATAATCGCCGGCGGTTCAGGCACGCGGCTGTGGCCACTCTCCGTTGGCAACTACCCCAAGCACCTATTAAACCTCACCGGCAGCCGCTCCGGTGTGCAAGAGGCCTTTGATCGGGCCAAACGTATCACAAATGACATCTACGTCGTGACAGAGGCCAGCCATGCCCACCACGTACGCGAACAATTGCCCGAGCTGGGGGATGAGGCGTTCATCGTGGAGCCTGGCCGCCGTGGTACGGCGAGCTGCTTCATCGCGGCGCTCGACCGTGTGTCGCGCCATCACGACCTCGAAGAGCCCATTGGGTTTCTGTGGGCCGATCACTTCATCCGCGACGTCGACGGCTTTGTGCATGCCTTCAAATCCGCCGCCGAGCATTCCAAGAAGCATGGCCGTGTCACCCTGGTCGGCATTGAGCCTACTCATGCCTCCACACTGTTTGGTTACATCGAAAAAGGCGAAATCCTCGACAAAGAGGCATTTGTGTCCGAGGTGGTGCAGTTCAAAGAAAAGCCGGACCTGGAACTGGCCCGCAAATTCTACGCTAGCGGCAAATACCTCTGGAATGGTGGCTATACCGTGGGCTCGGTCAACTCGTTCCTGAATGCCATGGAGAAATACGCACCCGAGCGTTTCAAAGACTACCATCACCTGCAGGGCGCCAAGAACCAGGAAGATTACAACGACATCTACCTGAGTTTCGAAAATGATGCCATCGATTACGCGTTCAGCGAAAAGGTGCCAAACTTGCTGGTAGTGCCGGCAACCTTCGACTGGCTCGACATTGGCTCGTTCAAGGAATTGTATGAGGCCAATGACCCCGACGGCGACGGCAACGTCATGTCCGGGACGGCACCGGTCGAGACCATTGAGGTCGAAAATTCGTTTATCCGCAACGATGGCGAAAAGCCGGTGGCCGTTATCGGCCTGGATAACATCGTGGTGGTAAACACTCCGAATGGCATCCTGGTGGCGCGCAAAGACCTAAGCCACCGCGTCAAAGACATCGTCAAAAAACTAAGCTAAAGGCCTGCTATGTCTACTGACCCGCGCCGTCCCTATCTTGTCGTCCCCAAACTCATCGACCAGCCCACCTGGGGCGGCCAGTACATCGTGGAAAATAAGGGCTGGACGCACCACGCTAATCTAGCTAATGCCAAAATCGGCCAATCGTACGAACTGTTCTCTGGCAGCAATTTGTCGCTCCTGGACTCTAGTGAGAACCCGGCTTTCGTTGGCGAATTCACCGACCGCGATGCCGTGCAGATGCAAACCGATTTGCCCAACGCTATCTCGCTCGATGAGCTCATTGATGCCAACTCCGCTAAGGCTATTTTGGGCGCCGAGGTAGTGGCCGCGCGCGGTCCCCGCCTCGAGTTGCTCATTAAGTTCACCCAGGCGCTCGGCAATTCGTTTCAAGTGCACATTAAAGCTGGGGTAAAAGACCCGGTGTGGAAGCCCAAGCCTGAATCCTGGTATTTCTTTGAGCCCGGGCTCATCACGTTAGGCGTCAAACCGGATGCCGATTGGGCGGCCTACGAAGAGGCGGTGACCGCCGTTGAACACGCCATGACCGAAATCGGCCGCCAGATCGCGGCAGGGGAGCTAGCATACGAAGACGCCCAGCCCAAAGTTCAGGCGCTGCTCAAAGAGCACGACCCCTGGCAGTATGTGAATCTCGTCCGGACCGCCAAAGACGAGCTCATCGACCTGTCCGGCGGCGGCCTGCACCACTCCTGGGAAGAGGACCCCAAAGCTCCACTTGGCAATGTGCTCTATGAGCTCCAGGCTGAAGCCATGGACGACATCTCCACCTTCCGCAATTTTGATAAGGGCAAAGTCGGCCAGCACGGCGAAATCCGCGACCTGCACATTAGCGAGTACTACAAGCATATCGACCGTGACCCCGCCGCCAACGATCCGGCCAGCCACGTCGTGAAGGCCCGGGCCATTGCCCACACCGACACCTACCGGCTGGACCGGCTCCTCGAAACGCCGCTCTACAACCTGGACAAGCTCAGTTTCTCCCATTCAGGAGCAACCTTTACCGAAGACCCCGGCCGGTACAAGCATCTGTTCGTCAAAACCGGCAAAATCACCGTTATGGCCGGCAGTCACACCATCACCGTCGGCACCGGCCACTCCGGCTTCGTGCCCGCGGCCGCCGGCGAATACGAAGTAACGTGTCTGGCCGGCCCCGCCGAAGTTCTCATAAGCTTCTAGCTATGATATGATTAGCACCTTATGTGCGGCATTATCGGCTACACCGGAAAAGACAACGCGCTCCCCATTCTCGTTAGTGGACTAAAGCGCATGGAATACCGCGGCTACGACTCAGCCGGCGTTGCTGTTATCGACGGCGATAAGGCCGTAGTCGTTAAGCGGCCGGGCAAAATCGGCAACCTCACCGAGGCTCTCGATAATACCAAGCCTACCGGCCACATTGGCATCGGCCATACCCGCTGGGCCACGCACGGCGTCCCGAATGAGCTCAACGCCCACCCGCACCAGTCGGGCCACATCATCATCATCCACAATGGCATCATCGAGAATTACGCCCCGCTCAAGGAAAAACTCCTCGCCAAAGGTGTGACGTTCAAGAGCGAAACGGACACCGAAGTGCTGGCCGGCCTCATCAGCACCGAGCGCGAAGGCGCGGACTCGCTCGAAGGCGCGGTACTGGCCGCCCTGTTGCAAGTTGAGGGCACCTTTGGCCTCGTGGTACTCGATGAGCGTGAGCCGGACAAGCTGGTGGCCGCCCGCCGCGGCAGCCCCTTGCTGCTAGGCATTGGCGACGACGCTACCTACATCGCCTCCGACGCCACCGCCATCATCGGTTACACCGACCGCGTGGTCTATCTGGACGACGACGAGATCGCCATCTGCACACCTGGCAAATACCGCATCATCGACTTTGATGCCCAGTTCCAAGAGCACGAGGAGCACGAAATTAAGCTTGAGCTCAAGGCCATTGAAAAAGCCGGCTACGACCATTTCCTGCTCAAAGAAATCATGGAACAGCCCACTACCATGGCCAACACGCTGCGCGGGCGCTTGGACCACGAAAACGGCACCGGCCATCTCGGCGGCCTCAACCTTGACCCCAAGGATTACCAACAGATCAATCGCGTCCTCATTGTGGCCTGCGGCTCAGCGTACATTACCGGCCTGCTGGGCAAACATTTCCTGGAACGTCTCACCGGACTGCCCGTGGATGTGGAAGTGGCCTCCGAGTTCCGCTACCGCGACCCTGTGGTCGTGCCCGGCACGCTTGGTATCGTCATCTCGCAGTCCGGCGAAACCGCCGACACGCTGGCGTCCCTGCGCGAGATGAAGCGCCGGGGCATCCCTACACTCGGTCTCGTCAACGTCATTGGCTCGAGCATGTCGCGTGAAGTTGACGGTGGTGTTTATTTGCACTCCGGCCCGGAAATCTCAGTGGCATCCACCAAAGTCGTCATCTCGATGGAGATGGTCCAATTACTCATTGGTCTCCAGATCGGCCGCGCCCGCGACCTATCGATCACCGAAGGTAAGGCCATTGTTGAGGCCCTAGAGGCCCTTCCTGCTCAGGTTCAGAAGGTGCTGGACCAGCGCGACCAGATCAAAGCCATCGCCAAAAAAGTGGCCCACCTCAACAATGCTATGTTCCTGGGGCGAAACACGCTGTACCCGGTGGCCATGGAGGGCGCCATGAAGCTCAAGGAAACGTCGTATATCCACGCCGAAGCCTACCCGGCTGGCGAGCTTAAGCACGGCCCCATTGCCTTGGTCGACGAAAACCTGCTATGCGTCTTCCTGCATCTCAAAAACGCCCTCTACGACAAATCGCAGTCCGGCCTCGAGCAAATCCGGGCCCGACACGGCCGCCTGCTGATCATCGGCACGGAAGGCGATGAGGGACTGAAAGATTTCGCCGAAGACGTGATTTATATACCAGACTCCAACCCCTACACGCAGCCCATCCTTGCCAATATTCCGCTCCAACTCCTGGCCTACTATGTAGCAACCGAGCGCGGCACCGACGTCGACCAGCCCCGCAACCTTGCGAAATCCGTAACCGTCGAGTAAAGGATGAGACAGAGGGCAGATAAGCGTCTTGGGATTAGCTTCCTTCAGGGCGTGGCGCTCGCTATCCTTACTCCCGTTGTTATTTTCTATATCATCTGGCTTTTTAATGAGATTGCGCATGAGCTCGGATGGAGCCTGTGGGACTTCGGCGATTATTACTCATCGGTAGATGTACTCGACCAGATAGCGCTAGCCATGGTGGCACTCAACTGCTTGGTCTATGCCGGGGTTATCTCATACGCCACGCGTCGCAAATGGATATATTTTGGCCTGCCGTGGCTTTTGGCCGCCCTTGCCGAGGTCTTGTTGTGCCTGCTGTATTATCTTGATTTCAACCTGGCGTCCTTCCCGCTGCTTTACACGCCGTTCGGGGGCTGGATTCAATTACTAGTGCCGGCGGCGTTTGGCCTGGGCTACCTGTACGAACGCGCACCGGACTTTAAGGTGGTGTGGCGCTGGGCCGGTGCGGCCAGTTTGGCGGTCGTGGTGGGCCTGGCGGTAATGGTTGGCGTGATGCACCCGGGCCAGTGGGCCGACCCCACTCGAAACCTCAGCGGCGCCCAGCTTAAGGCCGCCGTGAACTCCTTTGACTATGCCCCCGACTTCGTCGGCTACCCGCGCGGTACTGGCCGCCTGCTGCGGATCCAAGCGGTGGACGTCCACCGCGGCAGCGAAGTCTGTGGCAATGTCGTTGATGTAGTTGGCCCAAACAACCCCGCTTACTACGACGTCACCCTCACGTCCGTCGGAATCTTCGGCCTCACGCAGACCACGACCCTCTCGCGTTGCCAAGTCAATCCCTTGTAGAATAGAACTATGACCGACGAAGAAGCCCGCGCCGAAGAATTGTCATACGGACTGGAGCCGCTGCCACCCGTATTACCCGGCATCTGGGAGTCGCTGGTATGGTTGGGCGTATGGACGCTCATTGGTGCGAACTTTCAGTTCACCAAACCTCTCGCATTTCTCAGCGCCGCCCTCATTGGGCTGCTTCCATTCGGTGTGTATTTGGCATCCGAATATAATTACACCCGTCTCAAAAGGCTGGTCAAAACCAAGCCGCATTACACGCGCAAAGAACAGCTCTGGTATTGGGGCTTCTCGATCGTATTCGGCGCAGTTATTGGCTGGCTCGTATTTGGGCACAAAAAAGGCCTCATTCGCGCCGATATTCTCGGCGGATTTGCCATGGCTCGCGCAGCTTACATGTTACTCGCAAGCGGCCGGCTCAATGCCATGCGCAAGACCGCCAAAGAAAAGGCCAGAGCTTAATCCTCGCTGATAGGCCGGATGTGGGTCACCTGGGCCGGACCAAGGCGGAACAAGCCTTCGTCGAGCCGCACTTGGTCAAAGTAGTGGGCCATAAACCCAACCGACCGCGATAGCACGAAGAGTGAGTTGAAGAATTCCACGTCTACTAATTCCTGAAGCTGCGGGAAGCCGTAGCCTTCTTTTTCGTAGAGCAGATCGAGCAGGACGGCTGCCATGGCGCCATCGACGTTCAGGATGAGATTGCCTTTTTTGCGGGTGGTTTCGGCTTCCACGCCGCGCGCAAAGCTCGTGAACGTGGTGTGCTCTAGACCGTCAGCAAATTCAAGCAGCCGGCCCACGCGCGGGTCAGGGGAGTCGATGCGGTATTTACGGTGGCCAATTCCCGAAATGTAGCGCTTTTTGGCCGCGTAGCTCTCCACCAATGCTGCCGGCGTGTGGCCGCCCGACACACCCTCGAGCCACGTAGCCGCGGCCTGGTTCACGGCGCCGCCAAACCGCGGGCCAATCGTGAGCAGGCCGGCCGCCAGCGAACTCACCAGGTCGCGCCCAGCCCGCGCCGTTACGATCGTGTTGACCGCGCCGGACACGTACGGACCGTGGTCCACCAGCAGCCGCAGCACAAAATCTACGAATGCCACGAGTTCGGGCGACTTCACTTCGCGGCCCAGGAACATAGAGATCACAATCTTTGCAAACGGGTTATGGTCAGCCAGCTCGAGCAGTCCCTGGTCGAGCACCCGCACCTCGCCCTCGCCGTCATCGTAGGACACGCTGCTGGCCATGAGGCCGGCTTTACGGCCATTAATGGCGGTCATCGCCTGGGCATGGTCGCGGGCCTCCACCGTTCCTGGCAACGCCTCAACCATCTCGGCAAACTCGGCAAACGTCGCTGCCGCCTGGGCGCCTGCGGCCCGCAGCGCATCGGATTTGGCCCGCGCCGATTCATCCACCACAGCCGCCATCGCCTTAGCGTGGCCAAATTGTGGCGGTGTCTCAAAGAGTTCAGCCACGGTGCCCGCAATGTAGGCTACTACCGGTTTGGTGACCTCGTCGGCCTCCATCATTTCTACTAGTTCATATTCGTCGTGGCCGCCGAGCTCGCCAAAGTACACAATCGCCTCGGTCTGTGGATCAGCCTCGGCAGCAGCAAAAGCTTGGCGCGGCGTGGTCATGGGGAAGCGCTCGCCGCCGAATGCCAGCGAAAAGCTCAGTGCGTGGCCGGTGGTGGCCACCATACGGATAATCTCGCTCACCATGCCGCCACTGGAGCTCAGTACCGCCACTGATCCGGGCGTAAACAGCTTCGATTTCACGAGCTGGGGTGCCTGCACGCCGCCGATAGCGCCGAGCTTCACTATACCCGGCAGCACCACGCCCACGCTTGCTCCGCCGGTCAGCCACACGCCGGCCGCATCTGCCAGGTGCGCGAGCTCAATGGCGTGCTTCTCAGGAAAGCCCTCGGCAAAGATTACGCCACCCATCAGCCCCGGCAGTAGCTCAATGGCCTGCCTTGAAGAGGCTA
>DATAMV010000045.1:0-4694 GCA_036266515.1 Candidatus Saccharimonadia bacterium | reverse complement strand
GTAATGAAACGGCTGAAAGACCTGGATGATGTAGCATACATTCGCTTTGCCAGTGTGTACCGCGATTTCACTGATGTGCGGTCATTCCAGAGTGAAGTTAAGGAATTATTGAGCGACCATAAAGCCTAGGGCTTTTTCTGGCCCATGCGGGTAATGAGTACGAGCGCGGCCGAGGTGATGGCGATGGTTACGCATATCGCGAACACGTAGGTTTCAAGGGCAGTGCCGAAGTAGAGCCCCAGGTTTTGTGCGGGCTCGAAAAACCAGGCATGCCAGCGCAGCGCGAAATAATCGGCCGCGCCGCCGATGAGACTGAGCAGGACCATAACGGCAAACAGCCGGCGGTAGCGCCAGAGCAGCCGGCCGTGGCGGACCCAGATATAGGCAATAGGCAGCCCACAGAACACCAGCACCGATGCCAGATAAAGCCAGTGCCTCATGGCCGGCGCTCCGGCAGTACGAGGTAGCCGCTGAGCAAGATCACCAGGCTCACAATAATGACAGTGGCCAGCGCCATAAACAGCCACTCTTCGAGCGGTAGTCCAATGATGCGCGGGAGCAGGCAGCAGGCCGGCGGCCAGATCCAGAGATTGGTGGCGATGGCGAAGGCGTCCCAAAGCGTGCCGGCGAGCACCGAGAGGCCGATGAGCTTGAGGTACACCATCCGGTATGGCCAGAGCTGCCGGTAAAAAACGGTCCACAACACCGCGGCCGGCAGGGCAAAGAAGATGGACAGCCAGATCAGGTATGACCCGCGCATAGTGCTCCTATGGTAGCACGCTAAAGGCCGGACCCGCCGGTCGCGAGCACATAAATCGCGGCCGCGCCGGCCGCGGCCATGGCGGCGGTGGTGAGCCAGCCGAAAATAGTGGCGGGCAGGCGGTTGGCCCATTTGCCCATGATGCGGCGGTTTGAGGCGATGAGCACGATAAGCACCATTACCACCGGTGCCACAATGCCATTGATGACGGCCGCGTAGATAAGCGCCTTGATTGGATCAATGCCGAGAAAGTTGATGACTAGGCCAATGGCCACCGAAATAATAATGGTACCGTAGAACCCGGCAGCGCGGCCAAGCTTGCGATAGAGGCCTTCGCGCCATTTGAAACTTTCGGCCACAGCGTATGAGCTCGATCCGGCCAGCACTGGGATAGCCAAAAGCCCTGAGCCGATGATGCCCACCGCAAACAGCAAGTAGGCCGCATTGCCGGCAAACGGCCGCAGTGCCTCAGCCGCCTGCGCCGAGGTTTGGATATTGGTGATGCCGTGCGGATACAAAATCCCGCCGCAGGCCGCGATGATGAAGAACATCACGCCCTCGGATAGCAGCATGCCGCTCCAGACATCAATGCGCATGTTGCGGATAACCCGCCGGTTGGTGCCGCGGCGGCGCTGCATGAAGGTGAGCTCGCCTTTGAGAATTTGCTCTTCCACCTCTTGGGAAGTCTGCCAGAAAAACAGGTAGGGAGAGATGGTAGTGCCCATGACTGCGCAAATTATAATCAGCTCGTCTTTGGAGAAGCCGATCTGGGGGATGAAAGCGTGATGCAGTACCATCTGCCAGTTGAGATGCGCGAGTACGGCCGACACCACATACGAGAGCAACACCAGCGCCAGCCATTTGAGGTAGCGTGAGTACCGAGCATATGGAATGAAGATTTGAAGGCCCAAGCTCAGCACCGCGAAGGCGATCACCAGAAACGCGAAATTGGCGTGTGGCAACAGTAGCTGAACAGCCTTGGCCATAGCGCCGAGGTCCGCGCCAATGTTGATAGCATTGGATACAAATATGAGTAGCGTGCATACAAACAGCACCTTGCGCGAAAAGAAGGCGCGGATATTGGCGGCGAGTCCCCGGCCGGTGGCGAGGCCGATGCGGGCACACATTTCTTCAAGGTTGGCATCGAGCGGGTAGAGCCAGGCGGCTAGCCATAGGAAATGGTAGCCGTATTTGGCGCCGGTCTGCGAGAAGGTGGCGATGCCGGAGGGATCCTGGCCGGCCGCGCCGGTGACCAGCCCGGGGCCGAGTGTTTCCCAGTATTTTTCGGCCCGGCGTACTTCTTTGCGGCGTACGAGCGCACGCACCGCCACCTGCCCGATCCGCAGTGAGCGGTCGAGAACTACAGCCGGGGCTTCAACGGCGGTCCGGAACAGTCCTGGATTGTCGCGGCGGGACATGTTGGGTTGTGCTCACCTGGGATTAACTTGCGAGTATCATCCCACAAACCGCTCATGGTTACAAAATGGCCCGGAAATTCTGGTACGTTATGATCCGATGAGACCGATCACGACCCCCATCACCAAGAACGTCACGAGCTCGTGCGCGGCGTTTAAGACGGTGAGCTTGGTGGGGCGGTTTTCGAATTGGTCGTGAGTGATGATGCGGGCGGCCGTAAAACCAAGCCACACCCAGAACGAAGTGGAAACGGCGTCCTGGAAGAAGCTGTTACCAAAAAACTGGTTTGAAAGGTATGCCACGTGGGCCAGCACATAGGCCGTCGCCAAACTGCAGATGGCCGTGATAATCAGGGGCTTAGCCATGCCGCCCTTGCCCATCTCGGTTTTGGTTAGCTTCATCCACAGATTGCCAAACACGGGCCGGGCATACCAAATACTGCCCACAATCATTGAGCTGGCCGCAGCCGCAAGGACCGCCCAGAAATTAACTTCTACGTTCATATTGTCCTCACTCTCTTATTGCCTGCATTGTAGCACTAGCGCAATGAAATTCGCTCGCGAAAAGCATTGACGCAATATGAAGCTCAGCCGCTATAATTTTGACAGTAATTGTGACTTTGCCCAACACGTCTAGCTGACCAGATGGGATATAGTAAGCCACTAGTACTTAAGGAGGTGAGCATGATAAAAACATTACTTCGCTATGGGAGCATCAGCATGATGCTAGCCGGCACCACGGCGGGCCTCGCCGGCGCAGCCTCGGCTGATGCAAGCATTGGGGTTACCGGCCCGGATTCGCGCAACGTTATCACAATGTCGTCAGATAACCGGACTGACCTGCGCAACTTCAACGATGTTGGTGTTGGCAATTTCAACAACCAGTCAGCGGTATCGGGCTCGGTAACGGCCGGCGGTAACACCGAGTTGGGCGGCGGTCCCGGTGTTGGCGCGGGCTGGGGCAGTTGGGACCCAGTGTCTTGCCGGCAAACCATGGGCTTTGGCCAGTGGTGGAGCGGCGTTAATGGTTCGATGAGCCGCTACAGCCAGGGTTGGACCGGCGGCAATAGCACCTGGATGCCAACGGGTGCGGGCTGGCAAAATACCTGGATGAACTGGGATCCGATGATGTGGCGTCAAAACGGTGCGTCCTACGCCCAGTGGCTTGGCCAGATTACGCCGTACATGAACGCTCATTATAATGACTGGATGAACGGCTGGGGCAATAGTGTCGGCGGCAGCGTGATGAGCGGTGCTGCGACCAACTCCAACTCGACCGGCACCGGTGTAACGATCGGCGGGCGCGGCGCGGCCGACATGATCATGCCACTTGCTTCCGGCGGTAATGGCGACGCCTCGATTGCCGTTACCGGTCCCGGCTCTACGAATGTGATCGCCGAGAATTCTGGCAGCAGCTTCCGTTCGACGAACGTGAACGAGGTGGGCGTAACGAATTCCAACGACCAATCGGCCCGCAGCGGTAACGTGGATGTGAGCCGCAACACCGTGGTCGGTGGCGGTGTTTCGAGCGGAGCAGCCTCAAACTCCAACTCGACCGGCACAGAGGTGAATGTGAGCAACCCGGCAGTCACAGGCGTTGCGACAGGTGGTAGCGGCACCAATGGCAGCGCCTCCATCGACACGACCGGGCCCGGCTCAACCAACCGGATCAGCGAAAATAATCGCACCAGCTTTACCTCCACTAATGTAAATGAAGTGGCCGTGACGAATTCCAACAACCAAACGGCCCGCAGCGGTAACGTGGATGTGAGCCGCAACACCGTGGTAAGTGGTGACATTTCGAGCGGCGACGCCCGCAACTCGAATGGCACCTCGACCGGCGTGGGAATCAACTAGTTCCCCGTACTAAAAAAGGCGGCCGATTGGCCGCCTTTTTTAGGCTCGTTTTGTTGAGAGGCCGGCACGCATGTCTTCGACCATGCGGCTAGCACTGTTAATAAATCCAAGAATGATCGCGAGCTCGGCGTCGGAGTAACCAGCTACCAACTGATCGAAGGCCTGGGCAACCGGCTCGTACAGTTTGCGGACGGTGGCGCTGAGGTCGCTGCGATCAAGGGGCTCGATGACAACACGCCTCCGGTCGGCCGGATCTGCCACCCGGCGTACGAGGCCGGCCTTCTCGAGCCGGTCCACCAGCCCCGTCACGCCGCCGGTGGAAAGGCCGCAGAGCTTAGCGAGCTGGCCGGCAGAAGTGGGCCCTTGGCTTTGGAGCACGTCGCAGAATTCGAACTCGCTAGCCGAAAGACCAATATGCTGGGCAATGGCGTGGGTGAAGAGCACCGTTAATGTGCCCTGGCGCTGGACCGCCAGGTTGAGCTCGGAAATCAACTCAGACCGGGATTTTCCCATTGACGACCTCACATTATTATCTTAGTATCTAAGATAATTACTTATCTAAATAATAGTGCATAATAGGAATTATCTCAACTAATGTCAACGGAACGTGTCCTTTCTGCCCGCGAGCATTCGCAGGCTCTCTCCACTGAGCATCGCAAGAT
>DATAMV010000044.1:0-4641 GCA_036266515.1 Candidatus Saccharimonadia bacterium | reverse complement strand
AAGTACAACGAAGCCGGCAGCCAATGCTAGGTTGCTGGCCGCAAACGACAGCTTAGGTGCCACGCTCGGGACGAGCAGCATATACACTACCGAGATAATAGTTGAGAGTAATAGCACCAGAAGCAGCCCGGTATTGACGCTGTCCGAACGGCGCTGCGACGTCGGCAAAAACCGGATAAAGGTGCTATTGAAGCCCAAAAGGCTCAAATAGGCAATGAACGTGCTCGCGGAAATCAACGCCGAGGCCAAACCAATTTCGCCCGCCGAGTACAACCGGGCGTTGAGCAGCCAGAAGCCCAGCCCAAACACCGCCTGTACGGCGGTCGAGAGCATCAAATACACCGAATTCTGAAACAACGTGTCGGTCTGAAAGCGGGCGCGGAGTTGTGCGGGCTTTAGGTGGTGCATTTTTTTCAATTTAATGGTAATATCGCCAAATGAAAACGGCCATACCAGGCCGATATGGATATTATTATAACTCAATTATGAAAATTTTTCAAGCTTTTCTTAAAACAATTTGGCTCTATGGCTTCGCCGGTGGCGCATACATCTGCGTCAACGCCTGGGTTCACCCTTGGACCCTGTCATGGCAGCTCACCCACCTCACGCCCTGGATTCGCGAAGATACCTTTGGCATCATCTGTTTCGTCGCCTCGGCTGCCGCCTTCTTTATTCTCCAGACCATCAAGCCCAGCCACAAACTTTGACCTGATTCGCGCGCCCTTGTAGGATAGGCTATAGAGCCTGACTACGAGGGTGCGTATTAAAGTTCCACGTTTTTTCACCGATATGGGGGCGCCTCACGGCCACGCGCCGTTTCTTTTGGGCATGTTGGCGGGGGCTTTTTTATTTGGCGGAGTTGGCCGGCTCTACATTGACGCCATCGTTAACCCGCACGAGGTAGTGCTGCCCCTGCCGGTGAGATCGCTCGCGGTCAAACCCACCACGTCGCCATCGCCGACCGTCACCCCGGCCGTACTCGGCGGCGAGACCAAACGCAGCGGCACCGCAGCGACGGCGTCCACACCGGCTGCCGCTCCCGGCATCGGCAGCCGCTTCGGCCTATCGCTGGGCGATAGCCTGCCGGGGCTCTCAAGCGCCGTCCTCGCCAAACGCCTCGACGACATCAAAAGCCTGGGCGTCAGCTGGATCCGGCTCGACCTGGACTGGAACGATATCCAGGGCGATGGCGCGGGCCAACACAATTGGGGGCCGTTCGATAACGTCGTGGCGGCCGCCGGCGCGCGAGGCCTGCACCTTCTGCCCATCCTCACCGCCACCGCCCCTTGGGCCCGACCTGACAACTGCCACGACGCCTACTGCCCGCCGGCCGATCCGGCGAAATTTGCAGTCTTTGCGCGCGAAGCAACCGCACGTTACGCGCCCCGTGGCATCCACACTTGGGAGATCTGGAACGAAGAAAACATGGCCTCCCGCTGGAAGCCGGCAGCCGATGCCGGAGCCTACGCGCGGCTACTGGGTTCAACCTATCCCCAAATCAAGCAGGTTGACCCGTCAGCCACGGTTATCACGGGGGGCCTCGCCTCCACTGACAGCTCAGACGGCAACGTAGCCCAGCTCAGCTACCTAAATGCTATGTATAATGCCAGCGCTCAGCCGTATTTTGACGCCGTTGGCTACCACCCGTACTCATTCCCAGTCCCGGCCTCGTATTCAGCCGAATGGAACGCCTGGAGCAAAATGAGCCTCACCGGCACCAGTTTTCGTTCAATCATGGCCGCGCATGGCGATAGTGGTAAAAAGATTTGGGCCACTGAATATGGCGCGACCACCGGCGGACCCGGCGCCGGCGCCACGTCTACCAACTACAACCTCGATGCCGGTCCCGACCACGTCGATGAGGCCCTACAGGCCATTATCGCCGTGGACGTGGTGCACGTTACCGCAGCCACTTCCTGGCTCGGCGGTGTTTTCTGGTACAGCTACCAAGACCTCGGCACAGACCGGGGCGATACCGAGAATTTCTACGGCCTCCTAAGAGCCGACGGCAGCCAAAAGCCCGCCTACGCCGCTTTCAAGCAAGCGCTCGGCGGGCACTAGCGCCTACGCACCGTAGCCATCTGGATTCTGCGATTGCCAGCGCCAGGCGTCGGCACACATATCATCCAGCGTCTTCTCGGCCCGCCATCCGAGTTCACGCTCGGCAAGCTTCGTGTCCGCATAGCATTCAGCAATATCGCCGGGCCGGCGGTCCATAAGGTTATAAGCGATGGTTTTACCAGAAGCTCGCTCAAAGGCTTTCACCACCTCAAGCACCGAGTATCCGCGGCCGGTACCCAAATTGAAAATGGCAGGTGTAGCCTTAGTTTCGTGCTTCAACGCCCGGACGTGGGCCTTAGCCAGATCCACCACGTGCAAGTAATCACGCACACCGGTGCCGTCGGGCGTCGGATAGTCATGGCCAAAGACCGGCAAAGCCTCGCGCCGGCCAGCCGCCACTTGCGTCACGTAGGGCATGAGGTTATTGGGCGTGCCGTGTGGATCTTCGCCGATCAGGCCACTCTCATGAGCGCCCACCGGGTTAAAGTAACGCAAGATTGTCACTTTAAACTCCGGATCCGAAATCACTAGATCCCGCAAAATTTGCTCACCGATGAGCTTAGTTTGGCCATACGGATTGGTAGCGGAAAGGGAAGCGTCTTCAGTAATCGGAACCTGCTTCGGGTTGCCATACACCGTAGCCGAGGAACTAAACACCAGTTGCTTGCAGTCGTACCTAGCCATCACTGCACACACCGCTGTCAGTGCACCCAGGTTGTTGCGATAGTATTTTAGGGGCTCGGCCACCGATTCGCCGACGGCTTTGAACGCCGCAAAATGAATCACAGCCGCTGGTTTCTCGGCTGCAAAAATCTTTTCGAGAGCCGCTTCATCCGTCACGTCAGCCCGGTAATGCTTTAATTTTTGACCCATGATCCGCTCAAGCCGGCTCAATACTTCCGGCTTGCTATTGCTAAAATCGTCCACAATCACCGGGACAAAGCCGGCCTTGGCCAGTTCAATAACTGTATGACTTCCAATATAGCCGGCGGCGCCGGTGACGAGTATGTTCATAAGATTACATTACCATAATTATTGATTTTCTGCAACCAATTGATGCACCATGTCAGGCGTGAGCGCCTGCACTGCCCGCCGTTTGCCTGGGTCCTGCAAAAACGCCCGGATAATGCGGTACCGGTCGAGGTCAAACCGCCGGCGTTCGGTTTGTGACTCGACTGTCCCATCCTCAAGCTCGCGCAGGCGCGCCACCAGGCACCAGTTATCAATCACGAAACCGGTACTGCCGGGCAGGTCAGAGCGCTGTTCGCGGATCAAGACAGCGCCCCGGTAGGGCCATTCCGCCACCCGCTGGCGCTCAAAGGCCTCGGCAAACCGCGCGTTGTAATCCTCAGCCGCTTCGGCGCCTGTGCATGCGCCGTGACAGCGCCCCAGCTGACTCCAAAAACAACCGCGGGTGGAATGCTCGAGGCCGAGAAGCTTCTGGCATAAGCCGTAACGCGCGGCCACATCGCGCAGCGCCCGCCGCGCCGCGCCCTGGGTGGTATACACCGCCAACAGCCCAGGCGCCATGCCCGGCTCAATCTCGAGCGTATCCGCCAGCTTCACACCGGCATAGCCGTGGGTATCAGTGGTGGCGAGCACGAGCGTCATCATCCGATGCTGGCGCAGCATCCGGTTGTACTGCGGCTGCAAATCTTTCACCATGTCCGATTCCAAGAGCAGCGCGCTAAGCTCGCCATGCGTCGGAATACCGCGCAGCCGGCGCACGCTTTGAGCCATTTTCATTTCCGTACCGCGCTCATAATCACTCGTGAAATGGCTCATCACCCGGCGACGCACCGTCACGCTTTTGCCCACATACAGAGGCGAGCCATCTTCATCCTCAAATACATACACCCCCGGCCCCTCAGGCAGTGCCTCCACTTGGTCACGGTCGAGCTGGCTGGGAAGCGCCTGCGACTCGAGCTGCACCCGTACCGCCTGCTCCACCGTATCCAGATCAAACTCCCGCAGCACGAGCTGATAAAACTGCCACAAGCAATGCGCATCGTCGTACGCCCGGTGCCGCGCCGGCGCCACCAGCTCATGCCGCGCGATCAGCTCGGCCAGCTTGTGCGAGCGGTATTGCGGAAACAGCCGCCGGCTCATCCGCACGGTACACAAAAGCGGCGGGCGAAACTGTGCGCCCAGCCGCTCAAACTCCATCTTCAAAAACGAATAATCGAACCGCACGTTATGGGCCACAAAAATCGCCCCGTCAAGCACCTCGGCCAAGTCATCAGCCACATCTTCAAACCGGGGCGAACCTGCCACATCGTCGTCTCGAATACCGGTCAATTGGGTAATAAACGGCGGGATCGGCTCGTCCGGATGCAAGAGTGTCTGGTAGGTCCTAACCACCCGGTTTTGCTCCACCCGTACCACGGCAACCTCCAGCACCCGGCTGCTAAAATGACTGCCGCCAGTGGTCTCTATATCCACGAATGCTAGAGGCTGGGAGAGGGGATTGCTCACCTCACCAGTATATCACAGCGTACGGCTTTAGTTCGGTAGTGTAGAATGTCCCTATGATTACCATCCTCAACCGCGAAACCTCGATCGTCGACCAAATCTTGCATG
>DATAMV010000043.1:0-11205 GCA_036266515.1 Candidatus Saccharimonadia bacterium | reverse complement strand
CTCCCAGTTGCAGAAGCTGGAAGCCAATGCCGGCAGCAATAATCAGCACGCCGACGCCGGCCACAATGAACAGCCCTTGCCAGCCCATCGACGGGTCGTAGTGGTCAAGCCGCCGCGCCACGCCCATGAGGCCCAGAATATAGAGCGGCACAAACGCCAGCAAAAAGCCCACCAGCCAGCACCAGAACGCGCACTTGCCCAGGGTCTCGTTGAGCTTGAAACCAAAGATCTTGGGGAACCAATATGTGAATCCGGCAAAGTACCCAAATACCACCCCGCCGATGATCATATTGTGGAAGTGCGCCACCAAAAACAATGTATTGTGAACTTCAAAGTCGATGGCCGGCACACCCATGAGCACGCCGGTTGCGCCACCCATCGTGAACGTCACCACAAAGCCCAGGAACCAAAACATTGGGCTATTAAAGTGGATACGGCCGCGGAACATGGTAAACAACCAGTTGAAAATCTTCACGCCGGTCGGGATTGCGATCACCATTGTCATGATGCCAAAGAAAGCGTTTACATCGGCCCCCGCCCCCATAGTAAAGAAGTGGTGCACCCAGACCAGGAAGGACAGCACCGTGATCACCCCAAGTGCCCATACCATTGAGGTATAACCAAACAGGCGTTTTCGCGAATACGTCGCCACAATTTCTGAGTACACTCCGAATGCAGGTAGCACGAGGATATATACCTCCGGGTGCCCCCACGCCCAAATCAGGTTCACATACATCATGGGGTCACCGCCGCCGCCGGCCGTGAAGAAATGCATGCCAAACGTGCGGTCAAATGCGAGCAGCGCCAGCGTCACGGTGAGAATCGGGAAGGCAAAAATCACGAGCACCATGGTATCGAGCACGCTCCAGGTAAACAACGGCATTTTCATGAGCTTCATGCCGGGAGCCCGCATCTTGAGGATTGTCACCAGGAAGTTAATGCCGGATAGCAAACTCCCGATGCCGGCAATCTGGAGGGCCCAAATCCAATAGTCCACTCCCACGCCCGGACTGTACGCCAACTCGGACAACGGGGGATAGGCCAGCCATCCAGCCGGAGAAAATTCACCCACGATCAGCGACAGGTTAGTGAGCACCATACCTACCACAAACAGATAAAAACTCACCGAGTTCATAAACGGAAACGCCACGTCGCGGGCGCCGATTTGCAGGGGCACCACCAGGTTCACCAGCCCAAACATCAGACCCATGGCCACAAAGAAAATCATGATCGTGCCGTGGGCCGAGAAGACTTGCTGGTAGGTGTCGGTTGAGAGGATGCCATGCGAAGCGCCCACCGAAGTTACCTGCTGGCCGCGCAGCATTAAGGCGTCCATCACGCCGCGCAGCAGCATAAGGACGGCTACGATGATATACATCATGCCGATCTTTTTCGGATCAAGCGATGTCAGCCATTCTTTCCAGATATACTTGAGCACGCCAAACGCCCAGCCCCATTTCTTCATGACCGTTAGTGCGATCACAACGCCAACGCCCGTGAGTGCCGCGCCAATCCCGGTAAGAATCAGGAAGTAGAGCGTAAAGCCCTCGTGATGCAGGGCCGACCAGTTTAACCGGCCAAAAATCGTGCTCCAGATGTCACCAAAAAACATATTCATCGGATTTCCATTCCCGGCATCATATACTTCATTACTACTTCGTCATAGAGCCCGGCGGTGGGGTGGGAATAAAACGCGGGCGGATTGTATTGGCTAGGTTGCACTAACTTATCATACTGGAACGCGTCGAGATGAGTCGGTGATTTTTTGGTCTTGGCTACCCACGCGTCAAAGTCGGCCTGCGACGTCGCCTTCACCTGGAATTTCATGCCGGCAAAACCCTCACCGCTGATGTTGACCGACGACCCGGCGTAAGTGCCTAACTTGTCGGCCACCAGATGCAATTGCGTGGACATGCCAGGCATAGCATAAATTTGACTACCCAGCTGAGGAATCCAAAACGCATTCATGGGCGCGTCGGCCGTGACGTCAAACGCCACCGGCACATTTTGGGGGATTTGAATATAATTGACGGTCGCAATGCCCTGGTCGGGGTAAATAAACAGCCACTTCCAATCAAGCGCCACTACTTGGATATGCACTGGTTTCGCATCCGACACAATCGGTTTGTACGGATCAAGCTGGTGACTCGAGATCCACGTCATGACCGAAATAATACCAATGAGCACAATCGGAATCGCCCACCATACCGCCTCAGCCGCGTGGTTGTGGTCCCATTCGGGCGTGTAGCGCGCCTTGGGATTGGAGGCCCGGTACCGCCAAGCAATCACGAACGTCATCGCAAACACTGGGATCACCACGAATAGCATCAAGAGCGCCGACACCAGTAGGAGGGTGCGCTCGTGACCGGCAATAGGTCCGCCGGGCTGCAGCATCGGAAAACTCTTGCCGGGCAGATACCAGAAAGCGGCGGCCAACGCTCCACCAAGCGTAATGATCACAAATGCGGCGATGGCGAGTCTAAGCTGTTTGTTCATCTAATCTTAAGTATACCAAATCCGGTTAGCGTGTAACGGTAAATGTTCCCTGGACTTCGTCCTGCAAATGATCATGGAATAAATAGGTTCCCGCTTGGTCGAGCGTGACAATGAGGCTTTGGCCGGGCCGCAGCTCTTTCTCCTCGATGCCGTCATATGCAATGTGATGCTCGTGCTGGCCGAACGCCATTAAGCGGTTGGCGTTATCGGCATTGGTGATGGTAAGGGTATCGCATAAGCCCGCGTCGGTGTGGAGAGGGGACACGGTCCCGTCCTTAATAATGACAATATGCGACTGCTTCTTAACCGGACAATCGGCTAGGGGCGTGGACTCTGGTTTGGCCGCCTCCTTGGAGAGGAAGCTTGCGGTTGCCACATGGACACCCACGTACACTACGCCCCCGGCGACCAGAAAGCCCGCGACCACAATTAAAGAGAGAAACCGTTTCATGACGCCTAGTATACTAACCTCTTCATGGCCCAAGTCAAATAGGTGTCGGGCAGGGAGCGCAGTGCGCCGGCGGCCGCGCTATGGCCCAGCGGTGACAAGGCAGCCACGGCCCTCTCGTTGTAGCGCGTAATTTCATCGAACACGCGGTCGACTGATCCGTCGCGCCGCAAAACCCGGGCCGCTTCGGCAGGCGCAGGATGATGTTGCGGGTCATGGCTCAGCCAGCCGCGGACGGTTTCACGGTCTGGGCCCTGCAGCCCGTACAATACTGCCAAAGTGTAGACGCCCTGACCAATATCGTGACCGGCCGGCTTGCCCAGTACTTCCTCGGACGATAGCAAATCGAGCAAGTCGTCGATCAACTGAAACGCGGTTCCGAAAGCCACGCCAAACGCCTCCAGTGCGGTTTGCTGGCCGGCCGGGAGGGCGGCGCACAATCCGCCGATCCGGCAGGCCGCCGCTATGAGCGCCGCGGTTTTTTTGCGGCTACTATCCAAATACGACGCCACGCTGCGGTCCGGATCGTACGCCACAGCCGCCTCTTCGTCCTGGCCCTCGCACATCACGGCCAACGTTTCGGCTAGTACCTGGGCCACGTCGGGGCCGGCAGCGGCCTGGGCCTTGGTGATGAGGTAGTCGCCCACCAGCACGGCCCGGGCCAGCCCCTCGGCCTGGCTCACGGTTGGTGCACCCCAGCGCACCGCGGCGTGGTCAATAATATCGTCGTGTACTAGCGTGCCAAGGTGCAGCAGCTCCACGGCCGAAGCGGCCTGCAGCGCGGTCTCGAGGTTTTGACCGTCCGCTGCGGCCAGCACCAGGAGTGGCCGCAGCCGCTTGCCACCGCGCCGCACCGCCGCTGCGGCCGAACGCTGCAGCGCGCCGCCGGTCTCCGGCAGCATAGTAGCAAGCCGGTGGTCCACCGAGCGGATCAGCGCCTGCTGGCCCGGGATATGCAAAAAATGATCAACACCTTCGGCTGACATGCCTGGATTTTAGCAGATCATTTCGCGGGCCGGTGAGAAAATACTGTAGACGGGTCTAGGATTGATCCCTATTATGAAGCTGATATGACGAACTCACCCCAATCTCACCCCAAAATTATTGTTGTTGGTGCCGGCTTCGGCGGCGTACGGGCCGCCCGCAAGCTCAGCCGTGACGCCACCCTCGATGTCACACTCATCTCCTCGGAAGACAACTTTGTGTACTATCCGCAGCTTTACCACACCGCCACCGGCGGCGCCCGTACCGTGTCGGCTCTGCCCATCTCCAAGCTGCTGCCGGCTTCGGTCAAGTTTGTCCAAGACACCATGACCGACCTCGATCCTGAGAAGAAGGTGGTAAAGGGCAAGAACGGTTCGTATGAGTACGACGAAGTTGTGCTCGCTCTCGGTAACGTCACCAATTACTTCGGCATTGCCGGTCTCGAAGAACTCTCGTACAACATCAAATCGATTGCCGGCGCCGAGAAGTTCAAGCAGCACTTGCACCAGCAGCTCGATGAAACCAAGAAGCCTGATGCCCACTACGTGGTGGTCGGCGGCGGCCCCACCGGTATCGAGCTGGCAGCCGGCCTCGCGCACTACTTACCGCAGCTCATGAAAATGCACGGCATCAAGGACCCCAAGTACACCATTGACTTGGTCGAGGCTTTGCCGCGGCTGCTGCCCCGCTCGGCTGAAAGCTACGCCGCCAAAATCCACAAACGCCTCCAAAAGCTTGGCATCAACGTCATGGTCGGCGCGGCCGTCCAGGGCCAAACCAAAGACGCCCTCACCGTCAACGGCCAGTCCATCGAAACCAAGACGGTGGTTTGGACCGCCGGCGTAGCCAATAACCCGTTTTACAAAGCCCACGCGGAGCTCTTTACGCTCGCCAAAAACGGTAAGGTCGAGGTCAATGAGTACCTGGAAGGCCGCGCCAACGTTCACATCGTCGGCGACAATGCCGCTACCCAGTTCTCGGGCATGGCCCAAACCGCACTCCACGACGCCGACTACGTCGCCGCCGACATTATCCGGACGCACCAAGGCCAAGCTCGCCAGCCCTACCATGCTGCCCGCCCCATCGGCGTCATCCCAGTGGGTGAGTACTGGGCTGCGGCCGAGTGGAAAGGCCTGGCGGTCTACGGCCTCATCGGCTACCTTCTGCGCCGCGCTGCTGATCTCATCGGTTACGCCGACGTGTCAAATTATGTCTACTCGGCCGGTATTTGCCTGCAGGATGGCCGCCATGAAGACCTCTGCAAGGTTTGTCAGCCAGCCTAAGCCATATCTTAAAACCGACGTGTAACCTCTTGACAAAAATCCGCCGCCGTGGTAAGTTGTAGATGCTTCCACCGACTCCTAGCAGTCAGCAGAAGTGAATCATTCACAAAGGTTAGCTCACCTACGACGCATACCGCCCTCAAAGCAGTATCACTCCAAAAGCAGCCGCCGCCGGTCCCAAGGACAGTTGCACCAAGCAACATCATACGTCCCCCGGACTACGGATCGAGAACCCCCACAACAACCACCCACTCTAGTTGCCTTGAGCAACTACAACAGGAGATGGCCGGGGTATCCTCAAGAACACATTCGCATCTGACGCTCCGCCACCCGGCGGAGTTTTTGGTTGCCAGATTTCGTATATCATGAAGATATGACACTCGAAAACGCATCGGGCGGCGGTCCCGATCATGCAGGAGAAAAAGGCAAGACCCTAGCCGAAGAGCTGATGAGCGAGGGAGTAGATGGCACGGACGAAAATCCCCGCGCCCGCGCCGTTCAGGCCGCTATGGCCGGCTATGAGCCATTCGACCTGGCTGCCGAACTTCCGCGCATGCGGGCGGAGCTTGGCGGTTTGCGCGCAGATGCAGCCACCAACGGTTTAGGCGAAGAGCAGGCGAAACTCCGCGAGCTAAGAGCCCAAGTCAAGCCTGGCGCCGGGAGTCATGCCGCTTATCTCGCCCATCATCAAGAGAAAAACGTAAAGCACATCCGGGCCGATGTCGACCAGCGCCGTGCTGAGTATGTCCGGGAAGCTGCCACCCAGGACTTGGGAATTGCGCGGACTCTTGGTACGCTTTTTCACCAAATCCACCAGCCGGACACCACTTCCGAACAGCTCTGGGCCACCGTAGCGGCGGCCGCGCCAAAATACCGTCTCAATGAAACGCAATTAACCCAGCTCCATGACGGTCTGGATGAATATGCCCAAAAACACGCGGTGGTCGGTCAATGCCGGCGCGATTATCCCGACGATAAAGATCTTTTTCGCTTCGTATTTGGGTTTGTTCCTCAGGGAGATGTGGAGGTGGTGGAATGTCCCATGGCGATCTACATTAAATGTTCCAACGAGCAAGATTACGCGCGGGCCTACCACAGGTTGGGCGCCGGGAGTCCACTCACGGCGGAGCAGCAGCGCACCGCTAATCTAAGTGCGGGTGCCGCACTGGGGACGATGGCCAATCCGGACTTGAACGGAATCGTCACATTGGAAAACAGTCCGCGTTTACCCCGGGGGTTTGATCAGGTGGAGCGGCGTCAGCAGCTCTTTTTGGGTCCAAGACATGCTGGTTTCCTAAACACGGCACGCATCAAAACCATCGAATTCACCAGCGATAACGGCCAAGAGTGGCGGATTGAACAAGCGTGGTCGCCCGACGCGCCCGATCTCGAGTTTAGAGTGGTGCAGGCAGACGATCCCGATAGTCCGGTGCACGAGTTTGTAATTAACGATGCCGGTGATGTCTGGCAAAACGGCCAGCGGCGTCCCACTCAAGAAGGGGAATGCTACCTTGGCGGCGTCCGGATCGTTATAACCGATTTTGAAATATCTATTACTCCCAGCTCAAATATCGATGTCTATATTCTGGGCACCAACGATATATACTCCTCAAAGCCGTCAGCCAAAAAGAGCGCCTTCATCCAGCTTCACGAGGAGCAGCACCAATTTAACAAACTCTTCCAGCCGCTTAGAACCGCCTCCGAAGCGCGCGAAGTGGCGCTGCGGGTAGCGCGCCAAGATCTGCCCCCGGACGTAGCCTCCCTCCAGTTCGTCTCGGCCATGGCGCGCGAACGCCGGGTGGCCATGGGAGTCGATGAGCGCATGCGCGATGAAATTATTGCCTATGTGCAGGAAGGGGAAGCGGAACTCGGGGAGATTCGGGACACACTAAAAACCGCTGAAGCGTACGACCTTAAGAAAGTTTATAGCAAGCAGATCACGAACCTAACCAGCGAAATCGCCCGTGACTACCTCGCCTATAATGATGTGTTTATTCGCGATCGCGACCCAGCCGCGCCCCATCCCATCACCCGGGTGCAAATAGAAGAAGAAATCGCCAAAGCCTTCGGCCCCGACCACAAACGCAATATTGACCGCTGGACCGGTGCAGCCGAGGAGTTAGCAGGCAAGGACTATATGCGCGATGAAGTTGTGGGCCTCTTATACCAATGGCCCGTCCATCGCTGGCCCGCCCTGGCCCGCAGTATGCCAAGACGCGAAGAAATCACCGGCGTTCCGCTATAATAACCATAACCATGAAGGATCCAAAAGCCGGCCTTTCGAGCCGGGAAGCAGCCAAACGCCTCAAGCAATACGGCCCGAATGCCCTCGTTGAAACCAAGCGGCTGCCGGGTGTATTAGCGTTTCTGTCGCGGTTTACCAACCCGCTTGTCATTATTTTATTGTTCGCAGCCACGCTATCGGCATTTTTGGGCGACCGCGTCAGCTTCGTAATCATCATCACCATCGTGCTAGTGAGCACGGTGCTCGACTTCATCAATAGTTATCGTTCAGAACGCGCCGCCGAAGCCCTCAAGGAGCAGGTGCGGGTGGAGGCCGAGTGCCTGCGCGACGGGAAATGGGTGAGCCTGCCGCTGGCCGAGCTCGTGCCGGGCGACGTGGTGAAGCTCGAGGCCGGCCGCCTCATTCCGGCGGACGGCGAGGTGATCGAAGGCAAGGACCTCTCGGCCAATGAATCGTCGCTCACCGGCGAATCGTTCCCGGTCGCCAAACCCGCCGCCGCCGAACTGTTTCTTGGCTCAAGCATTACGAGCGGCACCGGCACTATGCTCGTGGCCCGCACCGGCAAAGCCACCAAATTTTCGCATATCGCTCAAGCCTTGAGCTCGCAAGAATCCCCTACCGAATTCGACCGAGAAATCAAAGATTTCAGCCTCCTCATCATCAAAATTACCACCGTGCTCGTGGTGGTAATTTTTACGTTTAACCTGTTTTTCCGCCACCAGTTACTCGAATCACTGCTCTTTAGTGTGGCCCTGGCCGTGGGCCTCACGCCAGAACTGCTGCCGCTCATTATTACCCTCAACCTCACCAAGGGATCGCTTGCCATGGCTAAGCACGGCGTCATCATTAAGAAACTTAGTTCCATCCAAAACTTGGGGAGTATGGACGTACTCTGCACCGATAAGACCGGCACTCTCACCGAGGACCACATTGCCCTTGTGCGACACGTAGACGGCTTTGGCGCCACCTCTGAGAAAACGCTGCTCTATGGCTACATCGCAAGCGTTTACACCACTGGGTTTGAAAACCCGCTCGATAAGGCCGTGCGCGCCTTCCAGACCGTTAACATCAAAGGCTATCGCAAGCTCGATGAAATTCCGTACGACTTCGAGCGCAAACGCGAATCGGTGGTGGTGGCTCACCACGACGGCCGCCTGTTGGTGAGCAAGGGGGCGCCGGAAGAAATTATGCGGCTGTCACACAAATACATCGACGGCCAGCCGTTTGAATCCGTGAAATCCGAGGTCCAGGCCCAATACGAGGCATTGAGCGCCGAGGGCTTCCGGGTGCTAGGCGTTGGGATTCACCACGTGCCCAAGAGCACCGGTTATGAGCCCAATGTTGAGCACGACTTGACGTTCGTGGGCTTCATGGCGTTTCTCGACCCAGCTAAACAATCGGTGAAATCCACCCTCGTAAAAATGCGCGAATACGGTATCGCCGTCAAAATCGTTACTGGCGACAATGCGCTCGTGACGCGCAAAATCGCCGACGACATCGGTCTTGAAATCACCGGCATTCTCACCGGTGCCGATATCGAAAAACTCAGCCGGCCGCAGCTGCGTGATGTCGTGGAGTCCACCACCATTTTTGCGCGCGTTAATCCCGAACAAAAGCTCATGATCATCGAACAGCTGCGGGCCAACCACCACGTGGTCGGCTACCTCGGCGACGGCATTAATGACGCGCCGGCCCTCAAAGCCGCCGACATTGGCATCTCCGTCGACAACGCCGTCGATGTCGCCAAAGCCACCGCCGACCTGATCCTGCTGCGCAAATCATTGGAGAGCCTCATCGACGGCGTGATCGAAGGCCGCCGCACCTACGCCAACACGCTCAAGTACCTCATGATGTCGCTCGGCTCAAACTTCGGCAACATGTTTTCTATGGCCGGCGGTTCGCTCTTCTTGCCGTTTTTGCCCATGCGCGCCACGCAAATTCTGCTTACCAACCTGCTCTATGACACCTCGCAATTTGCCCTGCCACTCGATGGTGTGGATGCTGAGGGGTTAAAGCGCCCGCGGACCCTGAAAATCGCGGCACTCAAAAAGGCCATGTGGCTTTTTGGGCCTTTAAGCTCGCTGTTTGACTTCGCCACATTCGGTGCGCTCCTGGTGGTGTTCCGCCTTGGCGAAGCGTCATTCCAGACCGGTTGGTTTTTGGAATCCGTGGCCACGCAAACGTTTGTGGTTTACATTATTAGGACTCATAAAATCCCATTTGTCCAAAGCCGCCCCAGCCCCTACCTCGTGATCTCAACGCTCGCCACAGTGATCATTGGTTACCTTATCGCGCTGAGTCCCATCGGCCATTATTTCGGATTTGGACCACTGCCCGGCGCGGCCCTTGCTGCCATTGTGGCCATTACCGTCACGTATCTATCATTCGCCGAAATCGTCAAACGCCAGTTCTTTAAGCGGGTGGATTTGTAGCCTCGCGGCGCTGGCGGAAATGTCCATACATCTCATCCCAGTCCTCGCGCGCGGGGTGCTGGATAAACCGCACCGCCCAATCGAAATCCGCCCCGGCCGCCGCCGCCGCCTCGTCGCTGCCGCGGCCAGCCGTAAAGCTGTTGCGAAGCAAATTACGGTCAGCCTTGCCTTTACCCGGCAGCAATTGCGACAGCAAAATCCGGGTAGCTTCTTCGCGCAGGCTTAAGCCGGCCCCGGCATCGGCTGCGGCCCCCAGACGGCGCAAATACGCGCCGAAGTGCGGCCGGAACGCCGCATCAACGTCGGCATGGATCATTTCCGACGGCCGGGCGGTCGCGTCGCCCCGCTCCGAGGAGATGCCCTTGCCCGCCGCAGCGAGCTGGGCCAAAAGATCGGCGGCGTTTACAGACTGGCTCTCAAGCCTCCGTAACGCGTCCATATTGCGGGTCGCATCGCCGGGTTTGGAAAGCTGGTCGGCGGGAATCACAGTCCCATCGGCCATGATGCGGTTGCCATGCTCGTCAAACCTTGACTCTTCGTCTGCCGCCCCGGCCGCCCCCGAACCCGTCCTTTCCAGGCGCGCATAGGTGGCCGCAATCGCGTCCAGCTCAGACGCCTCCTCGGCCTCGGCCGCCGTGGCGGCCGCAATTGCCTCCAGCTCAGCAGTGTGGTCGGTGAACTGCGAACGCCGTTCCTCTTCGCCCTGGCCGCCTGATTGTTCTGGTTCTGGACCCAAGCTTCCTCCCGTACAAACCTTTAGGTGTATTCTCGCCTTATCATAAGAGACCAACCGGCAGTAGGCAACGAGTCTCTATGCAACCCAAAAGCATTGTGCATTATCCCAACACAAATCCACCTCCCAACCCCTATTTCCAGACCCCGGCTGCTTGTTTGCAGCCACCGACTTTGACATGCTGATTACTAGCTAATGATGTGGACCTAAGCACCTTGTTGCCTCGGGAACTTAAGCAATACGCAAATCGCAAAATATTTATTGCCCTCGGTGCCATTACGGGAGTAGCGGCAATCACAACCGTTGTCAGTGTTATGGCCTTGTCTGTGCTCACTCAAGTGCGCCGTACCGCCCAGCAGGGTACCAATGCCCGCACCGAGTTACAGGCCCTCCTCACAGACCTGCGGGCTGCTGAAAGCAATGGTCGGGGATACGTGATCGCCGGCAGCGATAATTACCTATCGGCCTATCACGACGCCGTGGCTGTCGTGCAGAATGATCTGTCCGACTTGGATTCGCAGACCCAAGGCACGCCGTTCGCCCGTCAAATCAACGATTTAGTTCCCATTATTCATGCCCGGGTA
>DATAMV010000042.1:0-10411 GCA_036266515.1 Candidatus Saccharimonadia bacterium | reverse complement strand
GGTAATAAGAAGTTTTGGAAGCAGCTTCATAAATGATCAAGCTTACGCTTAAACTATACGGGATATTCGAATTGTTTGACAGCGCTGGTCCTAGCGCGTGTGCGTACGGATAAAGGCTCCAATATCCTCAATTGCTGTGCGCGCTTCGGGCATATAGCGCGCATACAAGTGCCACACATGGGGCATTTTCTCGGGCTCATAGAATTCCACCTCCACACCTTCGCGGCGGGCCTTGTCGACGAGCCGCTCAGAGGCAATGTGCAAATATTCGTCGCGGCTGGTATGCACAAGCAGCGGCGGGAAGCCGGCAAGCGAGCCTAGAAGCGGCGATGCCACCGGGTGGTCGCGCGGGGTTTGGCCAAAATATGAATCTACGAAGAATTCGATGCTTTCGGGTTTTATAAAATCATGGCGTTTGGAGTGCGCGTAGTCTGGTGGCGGCGTGAAACTGGCGTCGGTGGGAGGAGCAATCACCACAGCGGCGGCCGGCATCGGCAGGCCTTGGGCTTTGATGAGGTGAAGCGCTCCCAAGGCGAGCGCGCCGCCCGCGCTATCGCCGGCAATGACGATATGCTTCGGGTCAATTTCGCCTTCGAGGAGCCACTTGTAGGCCTCCATCACTTCATTCTGCGCGGTGGGGAATGGGTGCTCCGGCGATAGGCTGTAGTCGACGGACAACGCGGCCACCCGGGCGGTGCGAGCGATGCGGGCGATGAGGTCGCGGTGGATCCGGGCTGCGTTGAGCACAAATCCTCCACCATGCATGTAGAGCATCACGATATGAGGCCGAGACCGCGCGGTCACAATCCATTCGGCCTTTACCCCTGGGATATCGGCCCGCTCGATGTGGGCCGATCCGAGAACGGGGAAAAATAGTGCCCTGCGGGCAAATTTGCGGCGTTTGGCCGCTAGCGTCTCAGCGTTATACGGCACACGTCTGGGGTACGGAAACGCGAGTAGGTTTCGGATGATTTTGCTGCGGAAGCTTGCCATGATTAAAGATATTTCGCGATGTTAGCCTGGTGTTCTTGGTAGGTTTTGGCGAAATGGGTTTTGCCGTCTTTGCCGGCCAGGAAATAGAGGTAATCGGTGGCGGCCGGGTGGGCCACGGCGTCGAGCGAGCTGAGGCCAGGGCTACAAATGGGACCGGGCGGCAGGCCGGCGACGCGGCGGGTGTTGTACGGCGAATCAATATCCACATTAAACGGCACGCCGGCCAGGTCGGAGGCGTATTGGGCGGTGACGTCGGAGCCTAGCATCATGCCGATCTTGAGTCGCTTCAAAAATACCTGCGCTACCACCGGCCGGTCGCCGGCGTTTGAGACTTCGCGTTCAACGATGGAAGCCAAGGTGAGGCCCTGGTGGAGCGTGAGGCCCTGGGCTGCAAAGGCTTGAGCGTATTCAGGACCGACGCGCTTGCCAAAGGTATCGAGCATGGCATTCACGAGCGTGGTGGCGGTTGTGCTGGAACCCAGATCATAGGAATCCGGAAACAGATAGCCTTCGAGGTCAACGCTGGACGGCTTGCCAGATAAAAAGCTCTGGGAATGAGGGGCAGCCAGGGCAGCCTTGAAGCTGGCCTTGGGGATGCCGTCAGCCGCGGCCAGGTCTTCGATTTTGGCCAGCGTGTAGCCTTCCGGGACCACCAGGCGTTTGGTGAGCGTGTGGCCACCCGCTAAGAGGTCGGCGATCTGGTCGCCGGACAGCGTGGGTGCGATGGAGTACTGGCCGGCCTTGAGGCGGGGGCGCAGACCGTGGAAATTCACATAGGTTACGAAGGCGGTACGGCTGCGCAGGAGACCAGCGTCTACCAGATGCTGCGCAATGGTGGGGGCGTTCTCGCCGGCCGAAACCGTGAAGGCTTTGGCCGTGCCGGAGCTGGCTACGGGCGCCAGCCCAAACCGGTAGTTCATGTACAACGCTCCCGCCAGCAGGAGCGGTGCGGCCACAATCACGGCCAATATGAGGCGGCGACGCACGGACCTGGTCATAGAGCGTCCAGATAGTCTTGGAGGATAATGGCGGCAGCCTCGGCGTCAATGTCGGCTTTGGTATAGGCCTTGCCCGAGCTTTTGAGCTGGTCCTCGGCCAGGCTGGAGGTGCCGGCTTCATCCTGGAACACAGCTTCAATCTTGAGTTTGTGCCACAGCACGTCGTCGCAGAAGCGGCGCACAGCCAGGGTTTGGGCGGTTTCGTTCCCGCTCAGGCTGCGCGGCAAACCCACGACCACAGCATCGAACGGCCCCTCTCGCTTAATCGCAGCTACGAGCTCGCCCGGGCCCACTGTTGTGAGTGGCAGAGCCAGCTTCACGTCGGACGTGGCGGTGGCCAGGCCAATGCGGCTCGCTCCATAATCTATGCCGAGATATTTACCCAACCGCTTCCCCCCAGAGTTACTTTTCGCTTGCGACTTGGATCGTGATCGATATTTTATCAGTTCTTGAGGGCATGCTGGAAACCCAGCCGGGCCAAATGCTGATGTCCGCGCGGGTTACGCCCGGCAGCCCGCTAGCTGTGCTGGCGGCATCGCCGTAGCGCTGGCCCTTGAGCTTTTTGGCAATGGCGGCTTTGTCGAGCTTGGCGCCACCGTAGGCTTCGGTCGTTAGGTGGAAGTTTTGGCGCCCCATGGAATCCTTGTCGCTGGCCGTCACCTGTGCGTTCTTGAGGCCATTGTCGTAGATCTGGTTTTGAGCGCCCACTTGCTTTTGCTCTTGGGCCTCCACCAGCGCGCTGTATTCGGACTGCTTCACAGCCAGAACCGTGTACGTGACTTTGAGCGACAGCGTGGCGGTGTCGCCGGCTGCCCCAACTGCTGGTGACGGATTGACCGTGGGAGTGGCGGTAGCCTGTGAGGCTGGCAGTGCTACATAGCCACTGGGCACCCGGCTCTGAAGGTCGCGGGTAGCGTTGTCCTTGTCTTTGGCGAGCAGGGCGGCCTTCTCATTATCAACGTCGCCTTGGGCAACGATGGTGATGGTCTTGGTGGTGCCGCCGGCCATCTGGATGCCCTGGCCGGTAATTTGCTGCTGCATGGTTCCCGAATACCCTGGAATGGTGTAGCTGGCCGGAGCTTCGTTGTAGCTATCGCCGGCCTGGTCGGCTTCGACCGGAATGGGAGACGATTTGCCGGGTGTGGGAGTAAACGGGAAGATCGTGCCGGGAGTGGCGCCGGGCACCGTGGCATCGGCGGTGGAGCGGAAAATCTTGCCGTCCGGCGCCTGGAAGCGGGTACCGGCGACGAGTCCGTGCGGGTTGGTGTCGTAGTTGTTGTAGACCGTGATGGTGCCGGTGGCTTTGGTGCCGGCGTCCTGCTTGCCAGTGGGCGCAAACGACCCCGAAAGGTCTTTATTGACTGTCACCAACTGGCCGGCTAGTACGGCTTTGGGCTGGTCGGTGGTCTTAAGAGTGGGGTCGACGGCAAACGAAGTATCAATGTCGACCTTCGAGCCGGATGCGTATAGTACAACTTTGGCGTTGGTGATCAAAAACATTGTACCCAGGTAGGCCAGTACGAGCACAACAAGCCCCACGATCCACATCACACGGCGCTGCATGCGGTGGAAGTTTGGAATCTTGGGTGTCTTAAGGCGCATACCGGGCCGGGCGGCCTCGTCCGTGGGCGCGTCGACCACGGCCGGAGCTTTGGTTTCCGACTCGGGGGCCGGCGGCGGGCCGTCTGAAACGGTGAGGCGCTTGAGTAGTGGTTTGCTGGATTTTGGCTTAGCAGCAGGCACAACTGGCCCGGGCGGGGGTCCGGGCGGCTCGGGGTCATCGGCCTCAATCACCTCTTCAACCGCCGAAGCCGATTCGGGGGCTTTAGCGTCGGATAGCACGGCTTTGGCGCCGAGGCTCGGGGCTACCGCTAGCCCCACCCGAGCCGCCAGCTCGGTGGCGATTTTGTCGCTCGTCACAAGCACTAGATCTTTCTTGCCGGCATCGGCGGCTTTCTTGAGCAGCTTGAGGTTGATGATGCTCTGAAGCATGGTTGAGCGCTTGGGCACCACGACCTGCACCGGCCCAGCCGGCGCTTTGCCGAGTTTGTCGATGGCTGACGTAATATCTTCGTCAGCTTCCAGGTACAGTGCTGTATCCTTCATGCTCTTAAGACTACCATAATTGTTACGGTTGCGTTATAGTGGGACCAATTAAGGTGAGCGTCGTAAAAAATCGTATGGCAAAGCGAGCTTCCAGCAGTATGAAGCTGTTGATGGTTGACCGGGTGTTGATGATTGCACTGTTATGTGCAGCCGTTAGTTACATTATGAAAGGTACTTGGTCCGAGCCGTTTTTTGAGGCCAGTGCGATCATGGTTGGTACGGTTTGGGCGGTACGCCTTATCCTTACGAACCGCGAGCGGGGACTGCGCCTCATGGGCGCGCTCATGCTGGTGCTGCTATGGAGCCTATTGGCTTTCTACCTGGGCGCGGCACACGGTCTCCTGTAGTAATTATTGCTTATTTGAGCTAAATATTTTATAGTATCCGACGGAACAACCATCGGCTAAGGAGGCTGTTGTGTTCCGTGTCCGGGCCGCACTCGCGGCCATCGTGGCGGCATCAATGTTGCTGCTGGCCACTCCGGCGTATGCCGGAACCCCTTCCCCGTCGTCCAGCAGCGCTGCTGGCGACACGGCGGCTTGCCCCACTGGCAGTGTCGCGCACACCTACCCGGTGCCTACCACCAACGACACGGGTGAAGTCTCAACGGGGAGCTTCAGCTATGAGGTGGAGGCACTGAAGTCCAACGGTCGTACGATGCGGTGGTGGGTCTCCAACTCGTACGACGTGCCCGTGGTTCTGGTCACCGACAAGGGCAACCCGCCCACGACCATTGCCACCCAGGGCAAGCCCGATGGCCTGTGGTACTCTTACCAGGCGCCGGCCGACATCGCGAGCTTCACGCTCTGCCTCCACAAGCAGGGCGCGGGCAAGCGGGCCGAGACCATCGGCAAAGTCCTGCTTTACCTCGCCGTCGTCATGGCCGGCCTCGGCCTGATCGCCCTTGTTGCCAGCGCTGGCAACTCTCGTCGTTCGTAGCATACGAATGACTTGGTTCGTCCCGTATCGATCATTGATTCGGGGGCCGGTACATAACCCGGCAGCTTAGCGGCTGTGTGGCCGTTCTGATGAGTCCAAAAGGACGAAAGCGAACTGTTACTCCATTGTGACAGGGAGGCCGGATTCGTGGTAAACGTTGCCGGAGTTGATTTCACCGTTGGCACAGTCGGCGGTCGGTCCATACTCGCCTACATGTGAAGAGTAGATGGTACTGAAGTGATTGCCAGTGATATGGAAATTGCTGGGAGCAAGGATAGGGCAATACATGGTGTAGGCGCCACCGGCTACCAGGTTGTAGCTGACGGTAGTGTTGCTGCTGGTGGCGTGATCGGGCTGGCCACCGATATTAATAGCTGAGGTGCCGTTGCAGCTGCCGTCATTTGGATATGAGCAGCCAGTGTCGAATCCATAAAACAGGTTGTGGGTAATGATGAGATATGACCCAACTCCGGATTGCAGCCCGTCGGTGTGCGGGTCGCCGGTGGTGCTGTTGTAGAGGTCGTGGATGTAGCTATCGGTGATGGTGACGTAGCTATCGACGTCGAAGCCGTTTTCGCAGCCGTGGATGTTTACCCGGTAGATGTTTAGGTTGCGGTCGCCAATGGCGGTGCCGGTATTACCGGGAGTGCCGTGGCAATCGATCTCCGTGTCTTGGACGGTGAGCCGCGGGTCGCTGCCGGCATTTCCGACGCCGGTGGTGCAGCCGGTGAGTGTTTTGAGGTATGAATCTTCATCCACGTGGCAATAGCGGGCGGCGCCGGCCATGCCAATGCCGTAGGCTTTGGTGTTTTTGATGGTCACGCCGGTGGCGGTCACGTAAAAGCTGCCCGACACATTGAGGCCGCTAATAACGGCGCCCGTGCCGGTGACGTTCACAAGCTGGTCGGCGCCGTCCCAGGACCAGCCCGAGCCGCTCGTGACGTCCTGGGGGACCCGCAGCAGCGTGGTGCCGGACGGGACGCCGGTGCAGGAGGCGTTGGGGTAGGCCGGCAGAGCACACGAGCCGCCGGGCGTGGGAGTTGGCGCAGGGGTGGCAGTAGGTGCAGGAGTAGGCGTGGGCGTGGCGGCGCCGAACACAACCATGCTGCCACCGATGGCCCCGCCGTTTGATACCACTGAGGCTTTGCTGGCAAGCGTTGCGCCGGACAGCAGAAACGAAACGCCGGCGCCGGCCGCAAAAATGCGAACTACCAGAATTCCCACGCCCACACTTACAAGCACGGCGGGGAGGGCGAGCTTGGTGTTGAGGCTGGGTGGTCGCTTGATTATCACGTTGTGAAATCTAGGCTGATATGGCTCGGGCAAGTTTACGCATTAAAGTATCGGTGGTGGTTTCGCCGCCGACTTGGTCGAGACCGAGATTGGCCAGGCCCATGGGCGTGATGTCGGCGAAGCTGGTGAGCTTGCCGGTTTTGTCCACTACGCGCGTGACCTCGGAGGGACTGATATGGTTGACGACCGGCTTGCGGGCAAACGGCAGGTTCTTGTACCACTCTTTGCCTTTGAGAGCTTCGACGATCTGGGGCAAGCCGGTGCCGCCGCCACACAACAGGATTTTTGCAGGCAGGTGATCGACGCGGTCGAATTCGGCCAGCGAAAGTTCCACGCCGGAGAGCCAGACCTGGATGTCGGCGTTCACTGCTTCTTCCACGACTTTCACGCCCTTGGCACTGAGCTTGCCCGCTCCATAGGCGATCTTCATTTCTTCGGCTTTCTCGAAACTAACGTTGGCCACTTGGGCGATGCGCTTGGTGAAGGCGCGGCCGCCGATGGCAAACATTTTGGTGCCTTCGACTCCCCCATTGTTTACGAGCGCGATGTCGGTGGTGCCGCCGCCGATGTCGATGAAGATGGCAGAGAATTCGCCCGAATCCTGGCCGCCCACGGATTTGGCCACCGCAAACGGCTCGGCGGCAATATTGACGAGGTTGAGGTCTAGATCTTGGGCCACTGTCTGAAGGGCGCCGAGGTGCACCATTGGTGCGAAAGCATTAAAGAGCTGGATCGATACATCCTTGCCCTGGAAGCCGATGGGGTTGGTCACACGGTAGCCGTCGATTTGCACGTCGACGATGGCAGTATTCACAAGCTTCACTTCGAGCTCTTTGTAGCCGGTCTCCCACGTGAGCTGCTCGCGGGCGCGCTCAAAGGCCCGGTACTGTACCCGGTCGAGGATTTTGCGCAGTTCAGTCATGTCAATGGGATCGCTGGGAGCGGCGCGCTTGTAGCGGATGATAGTGGAAGCGCCCTTCACGAGCTCGCCGGCGATACCAATAACCACGTCTTTGGCCACTACTCCGCTCATTTTTTCGGCCATTTTGAGCGCGCTGTCACAATTTTCGACCACGCCGGTGATGTCGGTGACGGCGCCGGACGACATATCGGTGAGACGCTGGCGCTGGCGGCCGACGCCAATGATTTCCACATGTGCCGGCGCACCGGAGGCCGGGTCGAGGATGACCTCACCGATCAAGGCCTTCACAAATTCAGTGCCGATATCAAGCGCCACCAGATAGCGAGGACCTGGAGCACTGCCGCGCAGCTTAACGAATTTTTCGAGCAGTCTCAGTGCCATGCGATGATTCTTAACTGCCTAGATTGTAGCGCTTATGGTCTGGAAAACCAACGCAGTGAGCTTAGGGCATTACCCGGAGTAGTCGTTTGTGGAGATAGTATTGCTTGGCAGGAGGTATTTGCCTTCGTCGCCGGCGGTGATGAGTCCCGCGTGGTGTTCACCATCAATGTAAACATGGCTGCCCGTTACGAAATGGACTTTGTTGCGCCGCCACGTATTGCCGGAACCACCCCAGCCATACAATGGTCCATACCCCTGCTGAAAGTCTGTGCCCCAGGTATTGTCTGTGACGACTGAGCTCGAGAGATGACCGCCGCCGCCGATATTCATAGTGAAGCCGAAGCCGGAAAAGTAATTATTGGTAACAGTGACGTGGTCGTAGCTATGACCGTCATACTGAAGGGCGAGGCCATTGGTGTTGCCTACCGAGGCGATGGTGTTGTGGTCGAAGACCATGTAGCTAAGTCCGCCGTCGTTGGCCAAAATTGCGTCTGTGTGATCGATGTCGCCGCCATCATCCCGAGCGTCATGAAACCATGAATTTTTGACGGTGAGCGGTTTGGCTTGAGATGACCAGTAAAATTGAATGCCGTTGCCCCACCCCCAAAGATTGGAATGATCAACGGTAATTTTGCTATTTGCGGTCTGGTTAATGGCATACTGGTAGCCCTTGTTGTAGGCGGTAGGTGGCGCCGACACCTGGCTGGGCTCGAAGGTGGAGTAATTAAAGGTAATGTTGTCCCCTGCCACGGTCACATTGGCGTCAGCAACGGCGTTTGACGTAAAGCGGCAGCCAAAAAAGGTGACATTGGTGACACCCGCTGGGATGTAAGCTCCGCCGGCAAAAAGTTTGAAGCTATAGGTAGTGTTGCTCTGGATGGTTCCGGTAAAGGATGTGAGGGAGCCGGGGTAGCCGGGGGCGTTTTTGTAGCCCGTGTTGGTGGCGCCGGGCCAGCCACTAGGCATGGGCGTAGGGGCAGGAGTAGCCGTGGGGGTGGGCGTGGGGGTGGGCGATGGTGTGGCACCAAATACTACCATGTGCCCGCCAATAGCTGCGGTGCTGTTTTGGACCGTGGCGTTGCCCGCAAGCGTGGCATCCGGTGGCAGGAACGTGGCGGCTGGGCCGGCGGCAAAAATCCGCACCGCCACATAGCCGAAGCCGACCGAGAGTGCAGCGACCCCGATGACATGCCAAGGCTTAAATGGCAGTGACTGTTTCATAATTCTTGGCTTTAGTGTAACAATTTTCGGCTAGCTGGACAGCTTAATGCTTGGGCGTAGGTGTCGGAGAAGCAGATGGCGAGGGCGACGGGCTGACGCTGGGTGTGGGCGTGGGTTCGGGCGTGGCCAGCGGCGTGGGCGTGGGGCTGGGTGACGGCGTAGCCTGAGCCTCTTTGAGCTGGCGGCGCAGGAAGCTGTTGTCGCTGTTGAGCTGCGCGTTGGCATCATCAACACTATTGGTGTGGCGCAGCAGCAGAAAAGCGCCCACGCCGGCGCCGATGATGAGCACAGTAATCACCGTCCAGAGCAGGTAAACGAGTTTGCGATTTTGATCCATGAGGGTCCTTTGTTAGTTAGCAGTTAGTGTCGGCAGCACCGCGTTTTTCACGGCCGCCCGGTCGGCGGCGAGCATGTCGCGGCCGGACTGGTCGGTGGCGCAATAGGAATAGGAAGGACGGTAGGAGTAGTCATAGCCGCCAACGGTTTTCTTGAACGGTTGGTTAGTGGGCGTACGAGTTGCAAACGGCGTGGGGGTAGGCGTGTTTTTGGGCGTTGGAGTCGGCGACGGCGTAGGTGTGGGTGACGCCTTCACGCGCGTCAGGGTTCCCAGCACACCGGCTTTACAGCCCGGGTAAATGGCCAGAAGCTTTTTGGTGGTAAACCCGACCCAGGTGTGGGTTCCGTCGCTGACTTCGCCATAGACGAGATCAGCCACCGGATCGATGATGGTCAGAGAGGCGTTATAGGGCAAGAGCGTAATTTTGGACTGGTTTACCACCACGGGCGTGACGGCCGCGGCATGGCTGGTGGAGTCCATGGTGGGAATGGGCGTAGGTTTGGTGTAATAGCCCGCTTCCTGGAGTTTGGGCCGGGTAAAGGTAAGGTAAATACAGACCGCCAGCCCCACCAGTACGCCTAGAAAAATGTATCTCGTTAGCTTCATAAATTACTGCAAGTACGCTGCTAGCAAATAGCCTGTCTTCCCATTAATGGTAACGTGCCGGTAATTATTATAGAGGCCAGCGTCTACCAAAGTCGCTGTAGTGCCGGCTGGGACGTGCGAAATAAGGGATGTCGACGACGACTTGGCTGCTGCTCTAAGGTTGGGCTGACTGCTTGCGACCCCAGTATTGATAACGGTCATAGTCGTCACTCCGGGGTCAGGGGCAGGTGTGGGACTCGCTTCCGCCATCGGGCTGGCCGTGGGTTCGGGGGTGGCGTCGGGGGAGGCGGTCGGAGACGGTGAGGGCGTAGGGCTGGCCAGCTGCTGCTTGTCCTCATTAACCTGGTAGCGCAGGTCGGTGATTTCACCCTGAAGCAGCCGGTGATCCTGATTGGCGCGCTGATTTTGGACAATATTTAAAATCACTGAGGCCACAAACCCGCACCCCAGCGCAATTGCAATTACGGTTGAGAGTTTTACAAATCCCCGGCCGGTCACCAGCCTGGTACCCCACATTACGCTTGCTTTAGAGTATACCAGATAAGATAAGCCTAATGCGGCGCGGTTTCTTCGAGGGTAGTGGGTCGGCGCTTGGACTTGGAACGGAAATAATAA
>DATAMV010000041.1:0-5895 GCA_036266515.1 Candidatus Saccharimonadia bacterium | reverse complement strand
GGCCATGAAAGGATGCCGCGTTGGCTTGCTGCGCCGCAACTTGGGCGCGAAGGGCGTTGATTTGGTCATCGAACTCATCGGCAAAAGCCGGCTGAGCGACCCAACCGAGCGATAGGATGAGGCTTAGGATGATGAGTTTGTTACGAATGGTAGTCTGGCCCTCCAGGTATACCTATCTTATGCTGATCTAGCTCATCCGTCAAACTGGTTGTGCCTGTGCGAATTAGAGCTTGAGGTAGCGGCTCATAGCTAAAACAGACGAAAACGCGCCGATGAACAGGCCAATAATGAGTTCGCCAGTAATGACGAGAGCTGGATAATGTTGGAAGAACGTTATGACCGGCTGGACATCGATGTAGCCTTTGACATTTGGCCCCACGCCGAGGATGAGTGCATATGAAAGGCCGGTGGCAATAACGGCCGCGATGGCGCCATAGAGCATGGCCTCAAACACAAACGGTCCGCGAATGAACCACTTGGTGGCTCCTACAAGCTTCATGATCTCAATCTCTTCTTTACGGGTGAAGATAGCCATGCGGATAGTGTTGAAGATGATGAGCGTGGAGATAAACACGAAGATTGCACTGGCAATGAGGCCGGTGGTTTTGAAGAAGTTTGAGATACGTACGATGCGGTCGATGGTGGTTTTGTTTTGGCCGGCGTAGCTGGGTGGAGCAGTAGGATCCAGGAGTGGTTTGAATTGTGGCTGATTGGTGACGGCAATGATCTGGTCGAGTTTTTTGGGGTCCTTGGCGCGTACCTGGAATGAAGCCGGGAGGGCGTTACCGGCCACTTGAAGGGCCTGGAGAAGTTTTAAATCGGTGGAATGTTTGGCGCTGTACTCGGCTACGGCCTGGTCTTTGGACGTGTAATGGACCGAGGCAACATTGCTGTTTGCAACGAGGGCGCTTTGGAAGGTCTGCCGCTGTTCTGGCGTTACCGAATCGGACAGATAAATCGAAATGTCGATCTTATCGGTAACATTTTTGATGGTTGAGGTGAGGGCGGAATTGGAGATGAACGACACAATCACGATACAAAGTGTGACGGTCATAATGGCCGTGGCAGCTGTCGACAGCCAGGCGTTGCGCAGGAAGTTGCGAGTGCCGGCTACGAGGATGCGCCAAAGTTGCAGCATTATTTTCCACCCTCCAGGGTGTAGCGGCCCTGCTCTTCATCTTTGATGATGCGGCCGCGGTTGATGGTGATGACGCGGCGCTTCAGGGCATTCACGATTTCTTTATTGTGGGTGGTAAGCAGGACGGTGGTGCCGAAACGGTTGATTTTGAGCAGGAGCTCAATGATTTCCCAGGCATTTTTGGGATCGAGGTTGCCGGTGGGCTCATCGGCGATCAGGATCTTGGGCTGGCGGATGAGAGCACGGGCAATGGCGACGCGCTGGCGCTCGCCACCGGATAGCTCATGCGGATAGGCCTGCTCTTTGGAGGCCAGGCCCACGAGCGTGAGCATCTTGGGGACGGCGCGCTTAATCTCGCGGCCGCGGGCGCCAGACACCTCCAGCGCGAAGGCCACGTTCTCGCCTACACGGCGGTTTTGTAGCAGTTTGAAGTCTTGAAACACCACGCCGATGCGGCGGCGCACCAGCGGCACGTCGCGCGGGGTGATGGTGTCATAATCCAGGCCCCCGACAATGAGCTTGCCGGAGGTGTGAACCTCCTCACGCGTGAGCAGCTTAATAAGCGTGGATTTGCCCGCGCCTGAGGAGCCTACAATGGTGACAAACTCCTTCGGCTGGATGTGCAAATTAAGCCCACTCAGGGCGATTTGTTGATTCGGGTAAACCTTGGTGACACGGTCGAAGAGAATCATTTGCCCTTATCTTAGCACATTTGCTATCCGGCGTTTTTGGGCCCGATTTGGCTGTTTAGATAGGACTCAATGAATGGCTCCAGATTGCCATCCAGGACGCCCTGCGCATCGGATGTTTCGGTGCCGGTACGAACGTCTTTGACCTTGGTGTAGGGATGAAGCACATAATTCCGAATCTGGTTGCCCCATTCGGCAGCTTTGTCGCTGGCGCGCAGCTCGGTGAGGCTTTTTTTGGCCTGCGCCTCCATGAGTGCGGCGATCCGCCCTTTTAGGATAGTCATGGCTTTCTCCCGGTTCTGGAGCTGTGAGCGCTCGTTTTGGATTGCCACTACAACTCCCGTGGGTAGGTGCGTAATGCGTACAGCCGAGTCGGTGGTGTTCACGGACTGGCCGCCGTGGCCGCCTGAGCGGTAGACGTCGATGCGCAGGTCTTTGGGGTCAATCTCAAGCTCGGGTCCGGCCTCGATCTGCGGCAGTACTTCCACGAGCGCGAATGAGGTTTGGCGCAGGGAATCGGCGTTGAAGGGGCTTAGGCGCACCAGCCGGTGTACTCCCCCTTCGCCTTTGAGCAGGCCATAGGCATAGGGGCCGTTAATTTCCATTGTGACGCTTTTGAGGCCGGCTTCTTCGCCGGGCGATAGTGAATCGATTTCCGAGGTGAGTCCGGCTTTTTCGGCCCAGCGCAGATACATACGTTGGAGCATTTGGGCCCAATCCTGGGCGTCGGTGCCGCCGGTGCCGGCATGGATTTCGATGATGGCGCTGGAGCGGTCGTGTGGGCCGGAGAGTTTGAGCTCAAATTGCCGGTACTCAAATTCGTCGCGGGTTTTTTCGTAGAGTGCCCGTACTTGGGCATGGGTATCCTCGTCGTTTGAGTGCTGCTCTAGCTGGGCGAGTTCGAGGGCTTCCTCGGCCTCAGATTGAAGGCTCATCCACGAGTTGATGTGCCGCTGCAGAGCAGCCAGTTGGCGGGACGTGGCGCTGGCTGTTTCAGGGTTATCCCAGAAGCCCGGTACTAGGGTTTGTTCCTCGAGCTCGGCTGCGCGTTTAACGTCTGAGGCCACGTCAAGCCGGGTGACAGCGTCGCGGATGCGCCCGGACAGATCTTCGATTTGGCGGATGAGTTCTTGCATACCCTGGTATTATACCGTGCCAATACTAAAAAGACCCGCACATGGCGGGTCTTTTTAGAGCGAACCGGGCGCGTTATTTGCGCTTGCGGCTGCGGATGTAAGCTACACCTGTACCAACCATGGCGCTAAGGCCAACGGCGGTTGAGGCGAACGGCGCACCCGTGTCAGGAAGCGTGGTAGCACCAAGCACTTCGGGGGTAGGGGTCGGCGTAGGCGTGGGGGTAGGAGTGGATGTCGGGGTCGGGGTAGGAGTCGGCGTAGGTGTGGGGGTCGGGGTAGGAACCACGACCTTCACCCATGCGTCGTCACAGCCACTCTGAGGGAGCTTGTAGTCCTTCGAGTCGCCCTTGAAGCAGGCTTCGTTCTTAATGTTCTGAGCAGTGGTGGCGGATACCTTTACGGTAATCTTGCGCATCACGTTTTGCTTCATGCCGACGGTACCGAGGTTGTAGTCCTCGTGGCTCACCAGCTGGAGGCCGGCGGGCAGGGTGTCGGAAATTTTGGTGTTGATGATCTCGTCGTCGTTGCCGGTGGCAAGGTTCGAGACGGTAACGTAGTACACCAGGGTGTCGCCGGGGTGGACAGTCAGTGCGGTGGCGCTGGTGTCGGCGGCTACAGTGGCGGACTTAGTGGTGATGTCTTGGACATCCTTGGCAATGACGCCCTGCGGGTGGCAGGCGGCGGCAATACCGGTGCCGAGGACGGTCATGGCGCCAGCGGCGACCATGGCCTGAGCCATACGGCGGGTTGATGTAGTGCTAATGGAAAGCATTATGTTGTGTAAACTCCTTATAACGCTTCGCGATTATTCGCGAATTGACACACTTTACTACATTCCTCTTGAAATGTCAAGGAGCATAAGGGCTTTCATAAGGTGTTTCCAAGCCACCTTGTCGAATAATATCTATACTAAGCCACAAATATGTTTTGTAAGTTTGCTTAAAAAGATTGTGATTCTGGCTTATTGAAACGGTGTTAGACCGTGATTGAACTTGGGAAACGTGATTTGCGGGAGGGTAATGGGAGTGAAGTTAACGGGCGGCAGAGTTGGTGGCGTCGGTGCGGGCGGAGCGGTTGAACAGCGGATGCTGGGTAGGGTGCCGGACATAAACACCTCGTTGTAGCCGAAGTCCCATGGGTTGGCCAGGCCGCCTGAGGCGCAGACCTTGGCAACGGTGACGCCGGTGGGCTGGGGGAAGGCTTCGGCTGGGGTGCCAATCAGGACTGCGGTCATATAGTCGTGCCAGATTGGCGCGGCGCCCGTGATACCGTCTACGTTTATCATGGCAGTGTGGTCGTTGTTGCCGACCCAGACGGCGGTGACGAGGCTCGGCGTGTAGCCGACGGTCCAGTTGTCTCGGAAGTCATTGGTGGTACCGGTCTTGGCCGCTACGGTGCGGCCGCCGAGCGTTAGTGGGCCGGCGGCTGGAAATTCCGGCTGGCGTGAGCTGTCATCGGCGAGGATGCTCGTGATCATATAAGCGATGCGCGGATCGAGGACTGTTTGCGGCGTACTGGTGGAGGCAGGGGTAATGTCTTTGCCGTAGCGGTCAGTAACTTTCAGAATAGATTTGGGGGTGACTCTGATGCCGGCATTGGCGAATGTGCCATAGACCGTCGCCATGTCGATCGGCCGCACTTCACCACCCCCGAGCACGAGGCTGAGGCCGTAGCGGGATTCGTCCTGCAGAGTGGTGACCCCCAGATCGTGGGCTGTCTGAATGGTTTCGTGGATGCCCGCAAACTGCAGTACTTTCACGGCGGGGATGTTTAGCGAGTTATCAAGGGCGTGCCGAAGGGTAACCTTGCCATGGAATTGGAGATCATAGTTTTGGGGAATGTAGATTGTGCCATCTCCGGTTGGAAAACTGACCGGCACGTCGTCGACGGTGGTGGCGCCATTCCAACCTTTTTTGAACGCTGTGACATAGGCAATGGGTTTGAAGCTCGAGCCCGGCTGTAGCGAGGAGAGCGTAACGTTAACATTGCCGAAGCCGGGAGCATTGTAATCGGTGGATCCAACCATGGCGAGCACCTCGCCCGTACGGGGGTCGAGGGATACGAGCCCGCCGTTGGTAACGTGGTGGTCGGCAAGGGCGTTGATATGGTTGGTGACCGAGGTTTGAGCGGCGTTTTGCTTGGACAGGTCCAAAGTGGTTTGGACGTGCAGTCCCCCGTTTTCGACGACATCGTCGCCAAATTTAGCCCGCAGCTGATCAAGGACATAAAATACAAAATGGGGAGCCTGGATCGTGATGGTCTTGGCGTATATCTGCAGACTGGGTGCCGGGGCGCTGGGGTCGGCTAGCACGAGCGGTTGAGCTTTAGCAGCCTTTTCTTCGCTGCCTGATATCATGCCAAGTTCGCGCATGCGTCCCAGGACATAATCGCGCCGGCCGGCGGCGGCAACCGGATTGACATTAGGGTCAAACCGGCTGGGGCCGAGCGGCAGGCCGGCCAAAAGGGCTGATTCGCCAAGCGTGAGGTCTTTCGCCGGTTTGTGAAAGTAGGTTTGGCTGGCTACTTCAACACCTGAGGCGCCCTCGCCGTAATACGTCTGGTTTAGATACATTTCCAGAATTTCGTCTTTGGAATAGCGCTTTTCTAGCTCCATGGAGAGAAGAAGCTCTTTGAACTTGCGTTCAAATTTCTTATCTGAGGTTAGGAGCGCATTCTTAACCAGCTGCTGGGTCAGCGTTGAACCACCCTCCATGGTGCTTTGGTGGGTAATGTCCGTGACGGCAGCTCGGATAGTGCCTCGCCATGAGAAGCCGGGATGGTCGTAGAAGCCGGGATCCTCGGCGGCCAGAGTGGCGTTTTTGAGGGTTTTGGGCATATCTCCAAGATGAATGAGCTGGCTTGGGCTGGCGCCGTAGCCTTCATACAACACTTGTCCATTGCGGTCGGTAATAGTGATGCCGGTTTGTTTTTT
>DATAMV010000040.1:0-9098 GCA_036266515.1 Candidatus Saccharimonadia bacterium | reverse complement strand
CCAAAAAGCCGGTGGCGGTGACGCGCACAGGGCGCCCTTCCAGATTGAGAGCCTTAATTTTTACCTTGGGATAGCGGGCAACTGAACCATAAATGTCGGCAACGCTGAGGCAACCTTCGAGTTCTTCGGTGGGTTCGCCTTCGGCCTTAACGATTTCAGGATTAATGAATACACTAAACGACTGGTTGGTTTTGTCGTCGAAGTCGTCGCGGACTACTACAAGACGGTAGGGGCGGGCTACTTGGACGGCGGCCAGAGCGGCGCCAAATTCATGGTCGCGGCCGGCTTCCCAGTCGAGGGTGGCGTGGATCATATCCGCGGCCAGCTGCTCAATTTCCGCGTCAATATGGCCGATGCGCTTTGACCGTTCGCGCAGTAGCGGGTTGGGGATTGTAATAATGTCTTTTGAGGTCATTATCGGGTTATTTTACAGGATATGGGGCCTTTCGGATAGGCTAAAGTAGGTCCATAGGATCGAGATCGGCTGCCCACTGCGGTGAGGGCAAACCGTTTGCCACGTCTACCAACAGGGCGCGTTGTTTGGAGCGTACCGTGATAATCCAGTGGTATTTATTGCCGGTGCGCTCGATAAAGGCCGGAGCGGGGCCGGTGATGGCCAGGCCGGGCCGGGACGCCAGGGTGTTTGCGAAGGTAGCGGCCTCGCGTCGGGTGCCTTCGGACGTACCGGCCGCGACCGTAATCTTGAGCAGGTAGGCGTACGGTGGATAGCCCAGGGCGCGGCGTTCGGCCAGCTCGGCTTCGGCAAACCCGGCGTAGTCACTGGCGGCGGCTGCCACGATGGCCGGGTGTGTGGGCGTATAAGTTTGGATCAGAACCTGGCCCGGACGGTCGCCGCGCCCGGCCCGGCCCGAGACCTGGCTAAGCAGTTGGAACGTACGCTCGGACGCGGAAAAATCAGGTAGATGAAGCATCGTATCGGCCGATACCACACCAATGGTGTCGATGGCGGGAAGGTCAAGGCCCTTGGCGACCATCTGGGTGCCCACCAGGATATCGATCGTGCCTTTGTGCAGACCCGTAAACACTTCCTTAACATGGCTGAGCGTGGCGCTGTCCCGGTCGAGGCGGGCAATGCGGGCAGATGGGAAGAGCTGCTCAATTTCAGACTCGATGCGCTTCGTACCGCCGCCGATGAGCCTGAGGTTATGACCACCACATTCGGGACAGACAGCCGCGGCCGGAGTGCGGAAGTTGCAGTGATGACAGATCAGCTTCATCAGATCGGCGTGGAACGTGAGGGGGAGGGAACAATTGGGGCATACCGTAACGTGCCCGCAGTCGCCACAGACCTGGCTGCTGGCGCTGCCGCGGCGGTTGAGGTACAAAAGCGACTGGCGGCCTTGGGCTAGCGTATCGCTGACTGCTTGGTGAAGTTCTTGAGTAATAAATTTACTCAACTTGAAGACATCTTTATTACGCAGATCGATAATTTTGGCTTGGGTCTGGGAAATATTATTGGCGCGCTGACTCATCATAATATGCTCAAGACGCCCCTGTTGTGATAAATACAGCTCTCCAAGACCGGGGGTGGCCGATCCCAAAATGAGAAGAGCGTTGTTCAAAGTGGCACGTTTGGCGGCCACTGCCACTGCGTGGTAGCGAGGATTCTGTTCTTGCTTGTAACTGGGTTCATGGCACTCATCGACTACGATCAGGCCAAGATTGTGAACGGGCATAAATAAACAACTGCGGGGACCAACGATGATGCGTGGCCGGCCGGCAACGGCGGATTCGTGAGCTTGCGTCCAGATTCGGTGGCGTTGGGCCTCAGTGAGCTTGGAATGACTGGCTAGTACCTGGTCGCCAAAGACCTCTTCGAATTGTCCGACGATCTGAGATGTGAGGGTAATTTCCGGGACAAGCACGATAATGGACCGGCCGGCCGTGAGTGCACGCTCGGCTTGCTCGAGATACACGCGCGTCTTGCCGGAACCCGTCACGCCTTGAAGCAGAAACGGCGAGCGGCCTCGCGCGAGGCGTTCAATCGCGGCGGTTTGGCCGGGTGTAAGCGGCGTAGTAGGCAGCCCACGCCCAGAAACGGCCACGGGTGATTCGGAGCGGCGCCGCGTCTTGGTGAGCCCAGCCGGGAGCATTGTTGTCCAGACGCTGCTGGGACTGGCTGCATAGTAGCTGCCGACCCAAGCGGCAAGGTCGCAGAGCTCGGCCGGCAGGGGCGCCAGGTCGAGTACGGCCGCCACCGGCTTGGTCACAAAGGCTGGCCGGTCGGACGGGCCTGTGACCACTCCGAGCAGCGCCCGCCGTCCGACGGTGATCTGAACAATCTGCCCCGGAGCCAGCGCGTCTGGGTGGTGGTACGTCAAAACGCCGGCCGAGCCGGTGTAGGCGAGAGGCGAGATCAAATAGTAGCGAAGCGTTTCAACCATCATTAACCCTATTATAGATAATCTGTCTATTGCCCCTGTTGTGGCCTGGTGGCTGCCTGCTACAATGCTGTTATGTATTTTCACGACCGGGCTGAGGCGGGTGATAAATTAGCAGATGAGCTCACGGCCTACCGGTGGGAGAACACGGCGGTACTGGCATTATCTCCCGGCGGCGTGGCGGTAGGTGAGCAGATCGCCAGGCGGCTGCATTGTGCGTTGTCGCTGCTCTTGACGTCGAGAATTTCGGCTCCCGGTGATGAAAGTTTGGTCATTGGTACTATGGACCAGACTGGTGGGTTTACCTACAACTCAATGATTCCTGCCGGTGAAATGGAGGAGTATATGCAGGATATGCGCTCCTACGTGGAAGAGCAAAAGCTGCAGCAGATGTACCGCATGGCATCGGTGGTAGGAGAGCATGGCCAAGCCGACCCGGCGCAACTCGAAGGCCGCAATGTCATCATTGCCACGGATGGCGTGAAGAACGGCCTCAGCTTTGACGCGGCTTTAAACTTTTTGTCCCGGATCAGGGTAGAAAAGACCATCGCAGCTATTCCGGTTGGTCCTGCTGAGGTGATTGAGCGGATCCATAGCCTGGTCGACGAGACGCATTATTTGTATATTCCGGAAGCTTTTTTCTCGGTGAAGCATTACTACACCGATGAACCCGAAATTGATCCAGCCAGTGTGACAGAACGAATTGACAACGTAGTAGCCAGATGGATATAGTGCGGAACAGATATGAGTTTACGGCTTAAATTTGGACTGATCTGCGGCCTCGCGGTAATTACCGTTTTGCTTGCGATACCCCGCGAGGACGTAATCTTTAAGGCCTTGGGGCTTAAGAACGCGAAGCTGAGCGTGAAGCAGGGTTTGGACCTTCAGGGTGGGGCCCAGCTGGTGTTCCAGGCTGATTTGAGCAAGACGCCGTCGGCTTCGCGCCAGTCGGCTATGGATTCGTTGGTGGTGGTTATCACTAAGCGGGCCAACTTCGGGGGCACGAGTGAAGTGGTGGTCCAGCGGCAGGGGAGCGACCGGGTAAGCGTGAGCTTGCCGGGTGTGAAGGACGTGAATGAAGCGATCGATCGGATTGGCAAGACCGCCGACCTGGAATTTTTGGAGGTCGATCGCAGCACCAATGGCACGGCGCCCACCGGGATTACCGGTAAAGACATCGATAGCGCTGTGGCCGACTACGATCCGCAGAAGGCCCAGCCGGACGTGCGGCTCAAGCTCAAGGGCGGCGACGCTACCCGCCGGTTTGGCGACCTCACTACGCGTTTGAGCCAAAGCGGCAACTTGCTGCTTGCGAACCTTGACGGTCAGCCGACCTTCGGTCCGGCCACCACTGAGCCGATTACCGATGGCACGGCCATCCTCACCGGCAACTTCGACATTGCGACTGCCCGCCGGGTGGCCGACGAGATCACGGCCGGCGCGCTGCCGGTGCCCGTGACATTGGTGGAACAGCGCACCGTCGGCCCGACACTCGGCAAAGAGTCGGTGCGTGCCTCGATTGTGGCGGGCGCGATCGGTCTCGGCATGGTGGCGATCTTTATGCTCTTGTACTACCGTTTGGCCGGTATGCTGGCGGTGCTGGCGCTTATCATCTACACAGCCATCACGCTCACGTTGTACAAGCTCAGCGTATTTGTGCCGGGTTACACAATTGTATTAACACTTGCTGGTATTGCCGGATTTATCTTGAGTATTGGTATGGCGGTGGACGCCAACATTCTGATTTTTGAGCGTATGAAAGAAGAACTGCGGGCCGGCAAGAGTTATGTGGCAGCGGTGGAGGCGGCGTTTGACCGGGCCTGGACTAGTATCCGCGACTCCAATGTGTCTACTCTGATCACTTGCCTCATCTTGTACATGACCTCAAGTGCCACACCGATTATCCGCGGATTTGCGGTGACTCTAGGCATTGGTGTGCTGGTGTCGCTGTTTACCGCCGTGGTGATTACGCGCACGTTGCTTCGCCTGGTGATCCGTCAGGCGTGGGGACGCAAGGCAGCCTGGTACGGTCTCAAGGAAGCGAAGGGGGCTGAGTAATGAACTTGATTGGTAAGCGCAAGATTTGGTACACAATTTCGCTGATAATGATTGTGCCGGGGCTGATCTCGCTCGTGATGTTCGGACTCAAATTGGGCATTGATTTTAGCTCGGGGCAGCTTTCGGTGGTGAAGGGGAGTGCCTCGGCTGCGGCAGTGCAAAAGGCTGCCAGCGGCTTGGGCTTCCAGGACCTGCAGGTGGTGCAAAGTGGCCAGGATCAGACACAGATTCGTTTCCGTGATCCCTCAGCTCAGACCCAGCACGAAACCAACCACCAGAAATTTAAGGCGGCGCTGGCTACGGCCGGCTACGAAGAGCTGTCGTTTGACTCGGTGGGGCCGACGGTTTCGACCACCATTGCCCGCAATGCCATCGTGAGCCTCTTGCTGGTGTCGCTGGCGATTGTGCTCTACATCGCGTTTGCGTTCCGTAACGCGCCTCAGCCTGTATCGCCGTGGAGCTTTGGGTTCATGGCTATCGCTGCGCTTCTGCACGACGCATTCTTTGTCCTGGGCGTATTCTCGCTGCTTGGGCATTTCTTTGGCGTCGAGATCGACGCGTTGTTTGTGACCGCTATTCTTACCGTCATCGGCTTCTCGGTTCACGACACTATCGTGGTATTCGACCGGATCCGAGAGAACCTGCGCCGCGATAAGGGCAGCTTTGAAACTGTGGTTAACAATTCGATTCTGGAGACTATCGCCCGGTCCATTAACACGTCGCTGACCGTAATCCTGACGCTGCTCGCACTCTTCCTGTTTGGCGGCCAGTCCATTCGCATGTTTGTGCTGGCGCTTCTCATTGGTATCGCCTCAGGAACCTATTCGTCGATTTTCAATGCCTCACCGCTTTTGGTGACTTGGCACAATTTCCGCCTTAAGCGCATGGAAAAGCAGCGCGCCAAGCCCAAGAAGGCCTAAATTCTCGCGAAAAGAACTGGGCCCGGCGCGTTTTGCAACGCCGGGCCCCATCGTTCATGGGTGGAAGTGAAAATCTGGAACCGGTAGCGGCCATCCCGACTGTGCGTAGACGATCAGGCTGATCGACAGAATTGTCAGGAATGTGACCGTGATGCCGGACCAATGCTTCTTTGCCCACCGTAGCACCTTCATGGCGCCCCCTTTGAACGGCCCCCTCTCGACTGATCCGAGAAGGGTGCCACTACTAAAGCATAGAAAGGGCGTGTTGTAAAAAAGACTTGCATTGCGCTAGTGCTTAGCGTAGAGTCAAAGTATCAGTACCAAATAAACAAAAACACATGTTAGAGCTGTTCATAACGTCGAAAACACGACGAAAAATCATCGTTATATACACCAAGTATCCCGACTTCCGGATGCACGTCCGAGGCCTCGCGAAAATGATCAAAGAGGACCCAGGTAATGTGCAGAGAGAGCTTAAGCGGCTCGCGGACGTCGGTTTTGTGCATGTATCGAATGAAGGCAACTCTAAGGTGTACGCGGCGAACCCGAAGTTTGCGCTCTACCGCGAACTTCAGGGGCTGGTTCTGAAGAGCCAGGCGCGGAGGGGAGCAAAAACCGTATGAAACGTATACTTGAAACCATTTTGACCCGCCCGGTGCGGCGGTCGACCTATCGGCCGCGCGTGATTACCCGGACGCCGGAACTGCCAATGGGCTTTGTGCGCCGGACCGACCCAAACTTCTTCTTTTTAGCCCGCAAATTCTAAACTTTTCTCTCATCTAGTCCATCTGAAGGGCTTGCTATACTGATAGCATGGCCGAACTTCAAACACCCGATGATTTGATTGTGCCGGAGATTGTCGCGCTCATACTGGCTGGGCGCGGAATGGCGCCTGAGCAGATGGCTGCATTTTTGTATCCGGATTATACCCGTGATGCTGGCGATCCGATGCTCCTTACTGATATGGAGAAGGCGGTGGATCGGATTACCCGTGCGGCTGGGGCAGGAGAACGCGTAGTCGTGTACGGTGACTACGACATTGACGGCATTACTGCGAGCGCTGTGCTCATTGAGGGTCTGCGGGCGCTTGGGATTGAGGCTGAAAGCTACATTCCAGACCGCTTTGAAGAGGGTTACGGAATTAACCAGGGCGCGCTCGCACAGCTCAAGGAGCGCGGGGTAGATCTTGTCATCAGCGTAGACTGTGGAATTACGAGCGTGGACGAGGCGGCGTGGGCCCGTGAGCATGGCCTGGACCTGGTAATTACCGACCACCACGCTGTGCCAGAGGTATTGCCGGAGGCGGTCGCGGTGATTAATCCCAAGCGCCCCGGGGACGCGTATCCGTTTAAAGAGCTGGCCGGAGTGGGGGTGGCGTTTAAGCTCGTGCAGGCATTGCAGGCGGCTACGGATAAGCCGGCGGCTGGTCAGGAGAAGTGGCTACTTGATTTGGTGGCTCTCGGGACGATTTGTGACGTAGTGCCGCTGGTCGGCGAGAACCGGATGCTAGCGAGCTACGGCTTGCGGGTGCTGCGCCGGACGCGGCGAGTGGGACTGCGGGCTCTGGCCGAGGTAGGAGGCGTGAATATCGGCCGGATTACCGCCTACGACGTCGGGTTTGTATTGGGGCCGCGGATGAACGCCGCCGGCCGTCTCGAGCATGCGGCCCAGAGCGTGGAGCTGGTGATGACCAGTGATCCGGTGCGGGCGCGGACAATTGCGCAGGAGCTCGATAACCTCAACCACCAGCGCCGGAGCGAGCAGGCGCGGATTCTGGCTGCGGCCGAGATGCGCGCCGCCGAGTTTGAGGCCGATCCGGTGCTGGTGCTGGCGGACCCGGACTGGTCGCACGGTATTGTGGGCATTGTGGCATCAAAGTTGGCCGAGAAGCTGGGTAAGCCCGTGTTATTGGCACAGGACCTGGGCGAGCATATCAAGGGATCGGCTCGCAGTATCCCCGGTTTTAATATGGTGGAAGCGCTGCGGTCGCAGGCAGAGTTATTGAGCCGGTTTGGCGGCCACTTCTTTGCAGCCGGCTACACGTTCCCGGCTGGTAACCTGGAAGCGCTGCGGACAGGCCTAAACGACTGGCATCGGATTAGCATGGATGGGGCCGGCCAGACGGTTAACCGGCTGGAGGCTGAGTTGGCCTGGCCTGATTTGGCGCCGGTTGACGAGGCTTTGGTAGAGACGTTTGAGCTCATGGAGCCGTTTGGTAATTCCAATCCGCGCCCAGTGGTGGGGCTGGGGGGTCTGCACGTTGCCAGTGTGCGGCCAGTGGGGAGTGACGGTAAGCATCTGAGCCTCAAGTTGGGAGATGCGGGCGGTCGCACTCTTAGTGTGATCGGATTTGGACTGGCTCAGCGGTATGATAAGCTGAGGGTGAACCAAACAGTGTCAGTGCGGGGGTATTTGAACAAGAACGAATTTCAGGGCAAAACATCCGTACAGATGGTATTATCGGAATTGGACTATGAGTAATTTTGTTATTCACTACAATAAAAAACACTTTTCTAAAGCCGAAAACGAACTAATCGATCGGGCGCTTGAGTATGCCGTTAAAGCCCATGAGGGCCAAAAACGCATGTCCGGAGAACCGTATGTAGTCCATCCCATCGCCGTGGCGGAGATCGTAGCCGAGTGGGGGATGCAATGCGAAGTGATTGTGGCTGCCCTGCTCCACGATGTCGTGGAAGACACCGGCATTACCCTCAAAACCTTAGAGAAGGACTTTGGCCATAAGGTAGCGGAATTGGTAGACGGCCTCACCAAATTGCGCCTCTCGGCCTCGCCGCGCCCGCCGCTGGATAGCGCCCGTTTCCGGCACAACACCGAAAACATGCGCAAGCTCTTGCTGGCCGGCACCAAGGATTTTCGGGTAATGCTAATCAAGCTGGCCGACCGCCTCCACAACATGCGCACGCTCGATGCGCTCCCTGACGACAAGCGGCTGCGCATTGCCTGGGAAAGCTTGGAAATTTTCGCGCCCTTGGCCGACCGGATGGGAATGGGGCAGCTTAAGGGAGAACTTGAGGACCTTGGATTCTCGCACACCGATCCTGAGCAGTACCGCCGCCTCAAGGAGCAGGTGGCCGTGGTGATGCGCAACACGAAGACCTATCTGACAAATTTAAGGCGGTCGATCGCGCACCACCTTAAGGGCGCAGGGGTAGAGGTGATTGAGATTGAGGCACGCCAGAAGCACTACTACAGCATCCAGAAAAAGCTGGTGAAGACCGAAGGCGACATGAGTAAGATTTACGACCTTATGGCGGTGCGGGTGATTGTGCCGGATGTGGCAGCCTGCTACCAGGCACTTGGGGTGTTGCACCAGTACTACAAGCCGCTCATTTACCGCATCAAGGATTACATTGCGGTACCTAAGCCCAATGGTTACCAGAGCCTGCACACTACTGTATTTGCCGAGGATGGCCGGATTTCTGAGATCCAAATCCGTACCCCCGAAATGCACCAGGCGGCAGAGTTTGGCCTGGCTGCGCACTTCTATTATGACGCGCACAAATCAAGCGAAGCCTATGTGGAGCAAAAGGATGCGGAGGCGCTGCCGGCAAATTTGAGTTGGGTTAAAGAGCTGGGCCAGCTCAAGAAGGCTACCACCAGTGGCGATGAGTTTGTGGAGCGGGCAAAGCTGGAGCTGTTTAGCGACCGCATCTTTGTGTTTTCGCCCAAGGGGGATTTGTATGATCTTCCAGAAGGC
>DATAMV010000039.1:0-1771 GCA_036266515.1 Candidatus Saccharimonadia bacterium | reverse complement strand
GCCGGATTCTTGGCCGTATCGCTCGGGTTTTTGGTGCGTGCCACCGCCGTCCAAACCACCACGGCCGATAGCTTTGCACCACTGGCCGGCCATGTCGCCGACATCCTGCGGGCCCTCGGTTACTTGAGCGTGCTCATCGGCCAGTTTGCCGATCCGCTCCAGCCCCGGCCCAAATATGAAGGCGACGCCGTCTCGGAAATTGCCGGCCGGCCCGAGCCCAAAAAACACCGGGGCATCAGCCTCGCCGTGCTCACCCCGGGGCTGAGCCTCCTGCTGCCTGGCCTCACTGCGCTCACCGGACTCATGTATCTGCGCCGCGCCACCACCGGGCTGGAGCGCCACTTGCTACCGGTGGCCTGGGGCTTTGGCGGCCTCACCGTCTTTGAACTTTTGAGCGACACCCAAAACCTCACTGCCACCGCTAACCCGTTGCTGTATCAATTGGCAGCACCGCTTGGACCGCTGTGGTGGGCGGCGCTGGTAGCGCTGGTAGTGGCCGCGGTTATCCTCGGCGCTTGGGTTTGGCAATATCTTACGAAGCGTCTGCAAAGCCAATTATTCATGGTGCTGGTGTCCCAGGCCTTGGGCTTGTTCCTCTTCACTACCCTGGGCTTTACCTTCCTGGTGTTGCGCTCCACCCAAAGCGCTTCGCTCGGCGACCTCTCGACCGCTAGCCATGTGCTGCAATATGCCATCACCAGCCGCCAAGCCGAGACCGCTGCCCAAGCTGAGGCTGTAGCCGGCACGGCCGGTGTGGCTGCGGCCGTGACAGCCGGGGACCACAAAGCCCTCATGTCGGCTATTGGCGACTACCTGCCGCACCACAGCCTCACGAGCCTCGTGGTGGTCAATGGCGTGGGGCAGGTGGTACTGCGCGGCGAAGACCCCGAGCGCTACGGCGATTCGCGCTCGAGCGATCCGCTCGTGCGCCGCGCGCTCATCGGCGAGGCCGCCTCAAGCGTAGTGGTCGCAAGCGGCGTGTCGGCGCCCACGGTCACGCTGGTGGCCGAGAGCCCCATCCGCGACGCCGATGGAAACGTCGCGGGCGCCGTCATCGCGGGCCGCGCCGTTTCGAACGCCTTCGTCGACGGCATCAAAACATCCACCGGCCTCGATAGCGCCGTGTACGGCGGCAGCATCCGTGCGGCCACCACGCTCGTTGGCTCAAATGGCACCGACCGCGCCGTCGGGATCGCCGAAACCACCACCGCCGTCACCGATCAGGTTCTCCTCCATGACAAAACCTATTCCGGCACCGTCAATTTCCAAAACCAGCCGTTTCTCGTGTCGTTTGCGCCCCTGCGCGATATCGACAACCGGCCCATCGGCATGCTCCTCACCGCCCGCCCGGCCGCCGCACTCTTTGCCACCGCTTACCAATCAATCCAAATCACGTTCCTCTTCGTGGTAGTGCTCGTTATCGTCAGCGTCTACCCGATATTTCGGCTATCGCGCTATCTGGCGCGGCAACTCGGATGAAAAAATACTTCAAAACCAAGGCCCAGGTAGGGTATATTAGCAATAGCGTAATAACAGCCATAAAACAGCACTAAGGAAGGGAACCATGGCCAAGCTCCTGATTGTAGAAGACGACCCGTTGATGTCGCGGATGTATCAAAAGATTTTCACCTTTGAGGGGTACGAGGTTGAAATGGCGGGGGACGGCCAAGAGGGCCTGGATAAAGCCCGCGAAGCCAAGCCCACGCTGATGCTTTTGGATGTGATGATGCCTAAGCTCAATGGCCTCCAGGTCCTGGAAAAGCTTAAGAGC
>DATAMV010000038.1:0-1741 GCA_036266515.1 Candidatus Saccharimonadia bacterium | reverse complement strand
GGCGCGCGCGATACTCTTTTCTTTGTTGGCCAACCCCAGGCGCTGGAGGAAGAACTGCGACACCAGGTCGAGCGGCTCGGGTTCGGTCCATTGTATGCCGTAACGGCCACCCGCTGGGCCCATTCCGATGCGGCGACGATTCGCGTTGAGCCGGTTTCTTCCATGCCCTAAGCACAATGCCGTATAGGAATTCAGGCGTAAATCTCGCCGACAGAGTATTGCACAGGCTCTTCATGGCTGGTGTTTTTGCGCAGCCGCGGCCAACTACTTACTGGCTGGCGCAAGGCCCGCGGGCAGGAGCGTTGCCGTCGTTTGGGGATCGCCATATCTGCTATCTGTTTGAGCGAACGACGGACCACCAAATGCAGTTGTGCTGAGGTCAACAAATCCGCCGATACTTCCAGGAATCGCCATAGGCTTTGCACGATTTGCAGTGTCTTCATGAAACTGATCCGCAGCACGCCCACCTCGCCCACCGCGGCAGCCTCTACTCGGTAATCCACCAATACCGCGTATGCCAAGATCAGCGCGGCGATCTCCTGCATGGCCGTCACGGGTGTGTGACTCTGCAAACACGGACTCGAGCGCATGTCCACTTTCAGCTCCTTGTAGAACAGTTCTTGCTCCCAGCGCCGGGCATACAACGCCAGCAACTCTGCCGCCGGATATTGACGCCAGTCCAACAGACTGCTCCACAAGCGCACCGTGGTGAGCGCTCCACGTCCGCCACGCTGCACCCGGCCTACGATCTCACGTACCAAGCGCGTCCTCTTGCCCGACCTAATCTCCACCAAAGCGCTCCCGTCGGGATAGACTTCCAGCAGGCGCCGCTTGAGATTGCTTTTGACTCGCACCAAGAAATGCCGCTCGGCCTGCGCCGGCAGTTCGACCAACAGTTGGGCCACCCCGTAATAGCGGTCGTTGATAAGTAGACTCTTCTGCGGTTGGGCCGACAATACCTGCTTGGCCAGCACCATCTCCGATTGGCCTTGGGCACCCAAGGCTGCGGCCAGCGGATTGTGCAGACCCAATTCCACCATCACGGCCACGCCCACTTTGGGGAACGCTGCCCGCCCCCGCCGGCTGCGCGCCTTGTTCATTCGCTGTTTGACTTGCGGCGTGTTCGTGACCGAAAACAAGCTGCCATCCACGCCACATAATCGCAGGCCATGATAAAACGCCTCCGGGTGTCTGTCGGCGTCGGCCTTGGGCTTGAGAGCCGCGTTGAGCAACTGGTCAAACAGTTCCGGCGGCAGCAGTGCGCGCCGTTGGGCCAGTGCTCCATCGGTAATGGTTTTGCCAGTGAGTTGTTTCACATGCTGCGCCAGTGTGCCAGCCTCCGCCACCACATGGAAGACCAACCCTTGAATCAACTCGGCCTGAGTCACCACGGGCGGCCGGCGACGACGCACCCCACAACGAACAAAAAGCGCGTAGACCAGCGACCATGGTATGAGTTTGTTGAACAGTGCCTTGAAAGTAGCTGCCGGGACCGACGTTTTGTTTCGCATCCCAAGCTTAATGAGACAGATTGTCTCATAGTACAAGGAAAATATTGCCTAGTAACAACTTATGCGAATTCCTATACGGCATTGTGCCTAGACTTTGACCCATTTTCGTTCGTGGGCGCCTTTGTAGAGCGCTTCCATGACGACGACGCGGGCGGCGGCTTCGGAGGGCTTGACCAGGGGTTGGTCCTTGGCTCCAGCCACGGCGTCCAGGAACTGGTCCATGGGCGGAC
>DATAMV010000037.1:0-4959 GCA_036266515.1 Candidatus Saccharimonadia bacterium | reverse complement strand
GGATGATCCAGATCAAGGGGGATATAGGCGCCGTATTGGAGCATAGGCGAGAAATTGCGTAGGTGGATGAGCTTGCGATAGAGAACGAGCATGGAGCGCGGGTCTGACTGCTCGGCCTGGACATTTCTGGTGCGGTAGTCCGGATTGACAGGGAGCCAGGGGTCGGTGCGGGAGAACCCGGCATAACGGGTGCTACTCCAAGGCATGGGCGAACGTTGGGGATCGCGGCCCAGGCCGAGCCCGGGCACGCGTTTTTCGAACGGGTCCTGGACGCGGTGCGGCGGCACGGGCGTGTCGGCGAGGCCGAGCTCGTCGCCGTAATACACGAACGCCACGCCGGGAAGCGTGAGTAGCATCATGGCCGCGGTGCGGGCGGCCGCTTCGCCGAGCCGGCTGGCGAGCCGTGATTTGTCGTGGTTGCCGAGCACATAAATCGGCAGATGCTCCGGGTCTAGACTGCCCTGGAAATGGTCGACAAAGGTTTTAAAATCAGTGGCTTTCCAGGGTAGGAGCAGCCCCTCGAAATTAAACGGTGCGGATACGTCGGTCTGGTAGTGGTGATAAATGCGCAGGTAGCTAGTGATGATATCGTCGCGGTTGGGATAGGTCTCGGTGACCATGAAGCGGTCGGGGTATTCTTTGAGCACGGCGGCCATCTCTTCGAGATAGAAAAACAGCCCGGGCCCGTCCTGGCTGTAATCGCGGCTAAACTCGTGGTACGGATCATTCACGCCGGGTTGGTAGTGGGGATTGGGCGGATTGTCGCGAAACTGCGGGTCCTTGGCCATCCAATCGACGGCGTCGACGCGCAGGCCGTCCACGCCCAGGTCGAGCCAGAAGCGAATGACCTGCTGCATTTCTTTGCGCACGGCCGGGTTTGCCCAGTTGAGGTCGGGTTGGGCAGCGAGGAAGCTATGCATGTAATATTGGCCGCGAGCTGAATTGAATTCCCAGGCAGAGCCGCCAAAGACGCTTAGCCAATTGTTGGGCGGGCCGCCGTCTGGGCCGGGGTCGCGCCAGATGTACCAGTCGTGGCGGGCATTGTCGCGGGAAGCCGAGCTTTGCGCGAACCAGGGGTGTTGATCTGAAGTGTGGTTGGGTACGAAATCGATCATGACTTTGAGACTGCGGCGGTGAGCCTCCTCGAGCAGGGTTTTGAAATCCTCGAGCGTGCCAAAGATGGGGTCGACATTGCAATAATCAGATACGTCGTAGCCGAAATCGGCCATGGGGGAGGGGTAGAACGGCGACAGCCAGATCATGTTGACGCCGAGCGAATCGGTGGTGCCATCGCCGAGATAATCGAGCTTTTTGGTGATGCCGGGGATGTCGCCGATGCCGTCGCCGTTGGAGTCGTAGAAACTGCGTGGATAGATCTGGTAGACCACCCGCCCGCGCATGGAAAGGGGGTGCTGGGCTTTACTCATTGCTAAACCACCTGAATCCGTAGCGGCCTAGTTTGACGGTGGCGCCGTCTGGGGGCGGGTAGGGATTGTCGCTAAAAATTTCGGTCCAGCGCCCGTGGGCGAGTTTGGGAAGGTGGACGTCGGTGGCGGCCGGCGAAAGGTTATGCAGGATAATGAGGCGGTGGGAGTCGACATAGGTGAGGCCGAGGACATGGGAATGGCCGGTTTTTACGGGCGCGAACCACTCGGTACCGATTAGAGGTTGGGACTTGCGCAGAGCAATCAGGCGCTTCACAAAATTAAGCAGCGAGGCAGGATCGGAAGCTTGGGCGGCTGCGTTGAGGTTTTTGTAATGATAGCGGGGATCGTGAACCAAGCGGTGGTGGAGTGGACCTGTGAGGGATGAAGTGAAGCCACCGTTTACCTGGTCGGACCACTGCATGGGGGTGCGGACGCTATCGCGCTCGGCCAGGTCGAGATTTTCGCCCATGCCCAGCTCGTCGCCGTAGACAAACAGCGGGATGCCCGGCATGGCAAAGAGCAGGCTAAAGGCTTGAGCAAGGCGCGCCCGGTCGCCCTCAAGCATGGGGGCAAGACGGCGCCGGATGCCGCGGCCATAGACTTGCATGGACTTGGAGGGTCCCAGGTGCTGGTAGATTTCATTTTGTTGGCTGGGGTCGAGTTGCCCGACGTGAAGTTTAACATTTAGTTCGTCTAAGTTTCGGAGGAAATTTACGTATTTGGTGCCTTTTGGGGGCACGGGCAACTCGGCCAGGGTAGCGGCGAGCGGGTCGGTGTTTTGGGTGGCCAGGGCATAGTGCAGTGTTTGGTTGAGCCAGAAATTGAGCAGCGTGTGGACCCCAGTGCCGTCGATGACGTATTCGTTGATTTTCGCGATAGCCATGTCGGCTTCGGCCAGCACAAAGGCACCAGGGTGGCGGCGGTTGATAAATTGGCGGATTTTTTGCCAGAACTGGCCTGGATTAATCACTTCGGTATGGGGCAGGCCCTTACGGCCAATGATGAGGGGCGCGGCGTCGAGGCGGAAACCAGAGATGCCAAACGACAGCCAGAAGTCGCAAATGGCCAGCACCTCATTGCGCACCCGGGCATTAGCGAAATTGAGGTCCGGTTGGAAGTGGTAAAAGCCATGGTGAAAGTAGGCCTTGGCGACCGGATCGTACCGCCAAACGCCGGATTCAACCTCGGGGAAGAAGCTTTCTTCGGGCGGCCCGGCGGGGAGCTTGTCGCTCCAGATGTAGTAGTCGTGATAGCGCGAGCCGCGGTCGGAGCGGGCGGCTTGGAACCAGGGGTGCTGGTCGGAGGTGTGGTGAACCACGAGCTCAATAATGACCTTGATTCCAAGGTTCGTGGCCTGCGCCACAAAGTCGCGAAAGTCGTCTAAGGTCCCATAGCGTGGGTCAATGTTGTAGTAATCGGACACGTCGTAGCCGTTGTCGCGGTGCGGGCTGACGAAAAACGGGAGTAGCCACACGCAATTAATCCCCAGGTCGGCGAGGTAGCTTAGACGGCTCGTGAGTCCAATAAAGTCCCCGACGCCGTCGCCGTTACCATCCTGGAATGTACTGAGATTTATGCCATAAATAACTGCGTTATTAAGCCAGGTTTGGTCCATGAAATCAATCTTACCTAATCTGGCCCGTCCAGTAATCCACCTTAGAAACCAAAAAATAGGCCGGAATATAGGTCTGCATTGGTAATGCGCACAATGAGTTCAAATGTTGAGCGGCTCCTTGTCCGCTCGGTTGGAGGGATAAAGAGCCGCGAGGGGCGGTGTTTGATCGGTGGTGCTAGGCGGGCAGGCGGTAGCCCCGCCAGTTGACGATCCCGGTGAACGGCACCTCGGTAGCAAGGCCGTAGGTCTCGTCGGCCCAGGCTCGCAGGCGCGTACCGACGTCGGCCATCAGCTCGGCGGAGACGTTCCAGCGCCGGGTCATCAGTTCCGAGGTCCAGAACCACACGAGGTACTCGACTGTTTGGGTGTACGGCTGACCGATTCTGGGCAGCTCGACCAGTTCGAGACCCTGAGAGCCGGCGTACTCGTCGAGCAGGTAGAACGTGCTCAGGGCGCGGGTGTAGACGGGCCGGCCGAGCTCTACCCAGGCTCGATGCATGATCTCACCAGAGACCTCCGGCAGCGTTTCCGGCAGCTCGACCACCAGCAGGCCGCCCGGGCGTACAACCCGCAGCATCTGCTTGAAGATCTCAAGCCACTCCGGCACCATATGCAGGACCTGAAAGCTCATGGCGCCGTCGAGGGTGCCGTCGTCGAACGGCAACGTTGTGCCGCTTGTAACCAGGTGGGGTACGCTGGGGTATCGGCGGCGCAGGACGGCGAGCATGTCTTCCGATGGGTCGATCGCAATCACGTTGACGCCGGCGGCCGCCAATGGGCCGGCCACTTGGCCGGTGCCGGCGCCGAGCTCGGCGACGTCTTGTCCGCCGAACAGGGGAGCCAGCGCCGTGACCATTTCGTCCACCACTCCTGGTGGCCGGCCGTAGTGGTCGTCGTAGCCGTGGGCGACCCCGCCATCAAACATCTCTTCTGGCATTGGTACCTCGCAATCATTTGGGGGTTAGCCAGAACATATACTATATAATTTATATGGTTTTTTGTAAATAAGCTAAGATAGAGAGGTGTTTAGGAAACGCTTCTGGAAAAACTTCGACTGGATCCTGTTTGGGGTGATGGTTCTGCTCGTGGTGATCGGGCTGATCGTGATCTACGCGACCTCCTTTAAAGCCACGAAACTAGTAGGGCTGACCGATGTGTGGCACCAATTGGCGTTTGGGATCGTGGGCCTGGGCGTGTTTGGATTTATGGCGCGCACGGATTACCGGACCTGGTACAAGATGGTGCCGTGGGTGTATGGCGTGACGCTCCTCTTGCTCGTGATCGTTCTTTTGAGCTCACGGGCAGTGCTCGGAGCGCAGCGCTGGATTGATTTGGGCTTTTTCCAATTCCAGCCGTCGGAGTTTGCCAAGCTGGTGCTGATCGTCCTGCTGGCGAAATTCTTTGCCGAGCACTACGACCAGATGCACCGGCTGCGGTACCTGGCGATTTCGCTGGCCTATGTGGCGGTGCCGGTCGCGCTGGTGGTAAAGCAGCCGGACCTCGGTACGGCGCTCGTGCTGATGGCAATCTGGGCGGCCATGGCACTGGTGGCGCCGGTGCGGCGGCTGTACCTGGTGGCGATGGGAGCGATCGGCGTGGCTATGCTGCCATTTATCCTGAGCCACCTCAAAGCCTACCAGCGCGACCGGCTTACCATCTTTTTGAACCCGCAGATCGACCCGCTCGGTGCCGGTCACAACGTGATCCAATCAACTATTACGATCGGTTCGGGGCAGCTCTTTGGCCGGGGGCTGGCGGCTGGCTCGCAGACGCAGCTCAACTTTTTGCCGTCACTGGCACAGCACACCGACTTTATCTTTGCGGTGCTCAATGAGAAACTCGGGTTCGTGGGTGGAACGCTGCTCATTGTGCTGTTCGGGGTACTGCTGTGGCGGGGCCTGCGGATTGCCTACACGG
>DATAMV010000036.1:0-4609 GCA_036266515.1 Candidatus Saccharimonadia bacterium | reverse complement strand
TCCCATATATCCGTCGTCCAGAACCGGCCCTGCCGCTGGTCGTAGTAGCGGGCGCGGTTGTAATAAATGCCGAGAGCGGGGTCGAACTGCTCGCCGGCAAACAGGTAGTTGTTCTGCGTGGTGCCCGTGGAGGAGAGCAGATTGCCGAAGGCATCGAAGTCGTAGGTATCCGTGATGTGGCCCGAGTCGTCGGTCAGGTAGCGAACGGAGCCGTGACCGTCAAAGGCGAAGTACGCCGTGGTGGCCGTGAACGTTCCTGGGACGAAGGTGCGCATGGCCGCCAGCTGCAGGCCCCACAGGTAGCCGCGGGCGAGCTGGTTGCTGCCGTTGAGCTCGGCCATTACCTGCACGTAACCGGTGGGATTCAGTTCCGCCGTAAGATAGCGGGTGGTTGCCCCGGCCACGCTCTCCTGCACGCGGTTGCCATCGCCGTCATACAAGATCGTCACGCCGCCGCGCCGCACCAGCCGGTTCTCAAAGTCATAGACGTTGGTTGTGCCGGAGTTCGCGATGGTGTTGCCGTTGGCGTCGAAGATGTCCGTCGAGACGCGGTCGTTCGGGTCGTAGTTGAGCAGCCCGGTAGCGACCACCGCCGGTACCGTGGAGGTGCGCTGCAAGCGGTTACCGACATTATCGAGCGTGTAAGTCACCTGTCCGTTCTGTCCCCGCGCATCACCCGCGATAGTCTCGGACGTAAGCCGATAAAGGTCATCGTAACGGTAGTCCACCGACCTTCCGCTCAGCTCCACCACTTTGGTCCTGTTCCCCGCCGGACCCAGCGTGTAGGCGTAGCTGGCCTTCACCGTACCCGCCGAGCCGCAGCCCGTGGCCGAGGCGCCGCAGACGGTCTGCATCTGCGTGAGGCGGTTCTGCGGATCGTAGCTGTAGGTGGTCGTGGTCAGAGAATCGGTCTTCACCGAAGCCAGATTCCCAACCTCGTCATAGCCATAGTTCACCGGGCCGACGAAGCTGGTGCTGGCCGACGACAACCGGTTCAGCACGTCGTAGGTATAAGTCGCGCCGATCCCGCTGCCGCCAATCCTGGTCAGGTTGCCGCCCACATCGTAGGTCCAGCTCAGGCTGCCGAACGGACCGGTCTTGCCTGCGAGCCGATCGCTGCCCGGTTCGTAGCTGTACGTAGTGGTGCCGGTCAGGTCCGCCATGGTCAGGCGCTTGCCGGTGTCGGTGTAGGTAAAGCTGACCTGGGTTGCGCCGCACGCGTTCCCTGCGCAAGCGCCGATAAAAAAAAACGCGTCGGCGGTCTTCGACAACAGATGGTTCATGTCGTCGTAGGCGTACACCGTGGTGTGCCCGTTGAAGTCGATGCGTGAAGTGAGATTACCCGCCGGACGTAGGTATAGGTGGTCGTGCCAGTCAGGTCAGTCATGGTCGGACCTTGCCCGCGGGCGTTATTTGAGCGACCGAAGAGGGGGTTCTCAAACGACGTCTCTTGCAGACACCACTAACGAAGGAAGCTCGGCTATTGCTCTTGCACACTCATCCATGTTGTGGATTTTCCACGCAGTTGGGCCTAGCGCCATTACAGAGAGATAAGAGATATCGAAAAGACTTCTTTCTTCTTGAAAAAACTGGACTACAACAATATCGGCAACCCTAGTGTTGAGCTCCAGCCCGCCGCGGACACCTGCGATAGCAAGAGGACCGCTCTCTCTGAAGTTAGGCGATTGAGTCGTTCCGCTAAGGCCTGAGAGGCGCTCATGCACCATTTGAATGACTTCCTTGGCGTGTTGCTTTGGCCTCCATTTCAGATCAAGGCCGCTGTTCAGCGGTGTTGCCCGGTATAGTTCGACCCACCTGTCACAGTTATCGATCACGTTGCACTTCACATTTGGCAAACGCAACCGAACGATGGCAATACTAAGCGCAGCTTCAAGACGATGTTGCTCGTCGATTTACTATATCCATGCAAGAAATCGATTGATGGCAATAGTGTTGAACGCTTCAAGGCGCTTAAAATCCGTCTCGCAGTGCTCAGTCATACGAGCAATACTTGCTTCTAAGATTTTCCGCTGCCGCTCCCTCGTTAGTCCCTCGTTGGTGTTCTCTTGAGCTTTAGTATTCAAGTGCTTCCTCCAGAACTACCGTAGCAGCAAAATCCAGGAGGAGGCCCGCAACTGCCGCTGTTGCAGCTAATCCCAGAAGCTCCAACTAGTTAACCAAAAGAGGTGCGCTGCAAGCGGTTGCTTGTCTCATTTCACCGCGATGAGATCTTGCCAACATCCGCTGAACCACTTGACGAGTGTCGCTACACCATCCGCGACCTCTCCTACCTCTTCGTCTGTGAACAGATCCCATTGTGTCTGTCCGGCAATGCCCATCCATCCGCAAATGTGAACATCGGGAATAATGGGTGCTTGCCCATCGGGAATGAGCACATGGGCATAGGAGACCATTGGTCCCCATGTATTTCCAAAATCGATGTGGGTGTCCACACTCCACCCTTGCCCTATAGTTCGATAGATCAGCTCTCCGGATCCTCCAGAGCTTTGACTGGTCCCGTAGCCCTGAAGAGCTCGCCCGACCAACTTCTTGATGACGGAGCGTTTTGGCTTTTTAGCGGCTTGAGATTCCCATCTTTCTGTCAGAGCTCTTTCTCGTTGGCTTCCAAATGGACGCATGGCCACCCCTCCGCTCGCGTCGGATTCGTACCTGTGGTTCAGATATATATCCACCAGTTCCTGCTCTTCGGAAGTCATCGTAAAATGGCCTAAGGCTCCAGCCCGGGGATGAAATCGCTTAACCAAGGCCACACAAAACTGTTCTCGAACGTTCGGAGCAAGGGTTTGTGCGATTTCCAAGAACGTGAATGCGTGCGTCCCTTTAACGAGAGAAAGCAGGGGGAACCCGGAGCGACATTCCTCCTTCGATCGCTCAAGGGACCATTCGTAGTACTGAAATGCAAAACGGTCGGCAATATGAATACACATGGGCCTATACCGGAACAGGTAGGAGTACTCGTGAGCTCAGACTCAAAATCGCTATCGTTGCGAGTGTTGCAAGGGTTGCGATCATCAATAGATTGTATATGCCACCACCTCCGCCGCTGTCGTCAAGCTCGTAAGAGATCACACCATTGGCAGGTTTGTTCACATTTGCATTCAAGCCCATAAATACGTTGGAAAGCTTATCCGGAGGATTATAAGTTGTTCCGGGGTGCCAGGGGCCGAAATCATCTTCGGGGGTACTCAGGTTTAGCTGAACGATATAGCTCATAAGCTGTGTTACGCCCGCAGCTTCTTGCGGTGATGATTTGATTTCATAGACTTCTCGCGTGAGCGGGCTTACCAAATCGGGCCGGAGCAACACACTTGTGTTCAAGCCAAAAAGCCGCCTGATGACAGTCGAAATAGCACGATTGGTGAAGCCACCGGGGGTCCTTGCAACAAAATCTACACCCAACCGATTATGCACTTGGATACCCGCCAGAGCTCGGTCCAACAACGTAATGATTTTTCCTGTGGGGTCAGAGTTATCAATGGGACTCGCGTCGGCATACAGATATTTATGCAGGCTCTCCGGGCTCTCCGGATCGCCTTCATACGTATCCATCGTCCAGAATCTGCCCTGGCGCTGATCGTAGTAGCGGGCGCGGTTGTAGTAGATGCCCAGGGCGGGATCGAACTGCTCACCGGCAAACAGGTAGTTGTTCTGCGTGGTGCCCGTGGAGGAGAGCAGGTTGCCAAAGGCGTCGAAGTCGTAGGTGTCGGTGGTGTGGTCCAACTCGTCGGTCAGGTAACGCACCGAGCCGTGGCCGTCGAAGCCGAAGTACGCTGTGGTGGCCGTAAACGTGCCTGGGACGAAGGTGCGCATGGCCGCCGGCTGCAGGCCCCACAGGTACCCGCGGGCGAGCTGGTTGCTGCCGTTGAGCTCGGCAACCACCTGCACGTAGCCGGTGGGATTCACTTCGGCCGTGAGATAGCGCGTGGTGGCGCCGGCCACGGTCTCCTGCATTCGGTTGTTGTCACCGTCATAGACGATCGTCACTCCGCCGCTCTGCACCAGCCGGTTCTCAAAGTCATAGACATTTGAGCCCGTGCCGTTGGCGAGCAGGTTCCCGTTCGCGTCATACGGATCGGTGGCCGTGCGGTCATTCGCATCGTAGTTGAGCAGCCCCGCCGCGACCACCGCAGGCACCGTGGAAGTGCGCTGCAAGCGGTTGCCGACATTATCGAGCGTGTAAGTCACCTGGCCGTTCTGTCCCCGCGCATCACCGGCGATAGTCTCTGACTTGAGGCGATAAAGGTCATCGTAACCGTAGTCCACCGACCTTCCGCCCAGCTCCACTGCTTTGGTCCGGTTACCGGCCGGCCCGAGCGTATAAGCGTAGCTTGCCTTCACTGTCCCTGCCGGGCCGCAGCCGACGCTGGTTGTGTTGCACGAGGTTATCATCTGCGTGAGGCGGTTCTGCAGATCGTAGCTGTAGGTGGTCGTGGTCAGAGAATCCGTCTTCGCCGAAGCCAGATTCCCAACCTCGTCATAGCCATAGTTCACCGGGCCGACGAAGCTGGTGCTGGCCGACGACAACCGGTTCAGCACGTCGTAGGTATAAGTCGCGCCGATCCCGCTGCCGCCAATCCTGGTCAGGTTG
>DATAMV010000035.1:0-2319 GCA_036266515.1 Candidatus Saccharimonadia bacterium | reverse complement strand
CGATTAACTTTACCGCCCGTAACGCTAACAAGGCGATCCAGACCGACGTTAGCGCGGCATGGTTCAAGAGCGGATGGTTGGGAACGCACAACTTCAAATTTGGCTACGAGCTAAATCGGCTCAGCAATGACGTGTTTCAGCACTTTAACGTGCCAGCGGTCGAGTACTTCGTCGGGAGTGGGTCAATTTACACTCCGCAGGGACCGGTCGGAACGGCCAACTGTGCACCGCTCATTGCGACGTACGGGCAGTGCTCCGGCCAGTACGGCTACATATACGCTTATGACATCGGATCTTTGGGGAAGGCAACCAGCTACAACCATAGCTTCTTTGTGCAGGACTCCTGGACCATCGCCAGGGGGCTCACGATTAACGCAGGTGTGCGGCTCGAAAGAGAATACCTGCCCGCCGAGCAACAACCAGCGGGTGGTATCAGTCATCCGATCGACTTCAGTTGGGGAGACAAGATTGCTCCTCGCATCGGCGTTGCGTGGGACCCCACCGGCCGCGGAAAGATGAAGATCTTCGGCGGGTACGGAGAGTTTTACGATCAGATGAAACTGAATCTGGCGATCAGTTCGTTTGGTGGTCAGTTCTGGCAAAACTGCTACTACGCCCTAAATACGTCTGACGTGGCATCCATCACGCCAGCCCTGGATAGCGCTGGGCGGTACTGTGGCGGTGTTGGAAGCAATTCCGCAACGCAGGCCAATTTTGGTGGCGCAACGCCCGCGGGGATCACTTTCCTGGAGAACCAAAATTTCCGCGGATGGCCAACAACGTGTTCGACTTGCAGTGCCACCGAAGAAGGCGTGGCTCCCGGCCTGCAGCCCTACAAGCAGCACGAGATGACTGTGGGGTTTGACTACCAAATCAGTCCCCGGCTAGCGTTCGAGGCCCGTTATGATCGTCGGCGGCTCGACCACGTCATCGAGGACTCGTCATTGTTTAATCCGGCCTTTGGCGAGACCTTCGTCATCGTCAATCCCGGCCAAGGGGTAAACAGCACCTATAACGGCTTCTACAACTTCTTGTATGGTCTCACCCCCGGACAGCCGGGGGCTTCACCCTGCGCGGACTGCCCAAAGACGATTCCGGCGCAACGGGATTATGACGGCGTGGAATTCCGCCTGACGGAGACCGGCAAGCGGTGGAACGGAATGTTCTCCTACACTTGGAGCCGGTTGTGGGGTAACTACTCCGGTCTAACCAGTTCCATGCAAGAGGATGGGGGCGGTGGCCGCAATGCTCCCAATAACAGCCGGGCCTTCGACGAACCGATGTTCTCCTGGGACTCATTCGGTAAGTCTTCAAGCGGTCCGTTGCCCACCGACCGCCCCAACGCGCTTAAAGGCTATGTGTATTACGACATACCTTGGATGCACAGAATGACGACCGATCTGGGAATCTTCCAGGTTGTTTACCAAGGCGCGCCAGAGACCAGTGTCATGGATCTAGGGTTTGGGGCGCTCCCGTTCTTGCTATCTGGCGGCGGGTGGTCCACCAACATCGTCGACCGCGGCAAATTTGTCGACGTTTCACAGGATCCGACCACCGGGGCGATCACCTTCGGACCTCCCCACGTGCAGCGTACCCCGTGGTACACCCAGACGGATTTCAACTTTCAGCAAACTTATAGAGTGGCCGAGTCAAAAACGATTTCGTTCTCGGCGACTTTTGCAAACCTGTTCAACCAGAAAACGATGACCGCCGTAGTACAAACGATTGATAGCGGTTTCGCCGGGGGTAACTTCATCGGGCCGAACGGCTTAACCCTTACATCCGGCACGCCGTTCTATGACGCCACCTTCCATCCCTATGACTACGCGGCGCTGGCAAATTCGGCGCCGAGCAACACCAACTGCCCGACAAAGGCGAATCCAGCCGGCGTTTGCGGGCCACTCACGGTGAGCAGCGGGTACGGGCAGCCAGATCGGTATCAGGTAGGCCGCTCGATCCGATTGCAAGTGAAGTTCACCTTCTAACTTCAATTCAACGATCAATCTGCGCAAAGGGAGCCGCTTCGGCGGCTCCCTTTTCATTTTGACCACGAGAGAGCACGGCGGCCACTCAAGCGGCCGGCTGTTCGTACGACGGCTGCGTCGCCCGCACGGGAGCGACCGCCTTCACGGATCCCTTTGACAGCCTGTCCTTGAGCCGCAAGAACGGTTCCTCGTAGTAGTGTCGCGAAGTCCAGGCAACAAGAACACTGAGCGCGCCAGCGATCACAAATCGCAAGCACAAGAAACCGAAGGTTCTGTCCGTGTTGTTAACCATCGAATCGTTCCGGGTAAACGCGGCAAACTGCGGTAAGAGGCG
>DATAMV010000034.1:0-1629 GCA_036266515.1 Candidatus Saccharimonadia bacterium | reverse complement strand
GTTCAACCAAAGGCTAAAGATTTTACATTGCTCAATTAATTCTACCAAAATTTGGGGAGCTAAAGGATCCTAATGCAAGACTGCCAAAATTGGTTTCAAGTAATTTGGATTAATATAACTCCAGAAACAAATGGTTTGGTGTTTTAAACCTTCTGGAGCATTTTTATTAATACATTTTTATTATTTATTTAAATGAGATGAGACCACTTTGGTGAGTTAAATAATTTCATAAGCTTTCCAGAACAGTTGAGTTTGATTTATTTGGATTTATAGAACTCGAGTTATTGAATTTCAAAACTAGGTCCAGTACTGAAAAGCAGTGGAGTTTGAAATTCGGAAAAATCTAATTTACTGGATAATGTTGAAAACCCTGACGGGTGGGGTCCGCTCGTCAGTGTCTCAACGGACAACGATTCGCGCGCGCGTTTAAGTTTAAAACGCTGACGGGTGGGGTCCACCAGTCAGCGACTGATTACACGAATCGGTACGCAACCGTGGATTTCTAATCCAACGGCGCCTGGAGCTCGCGATCGACGGCGACCTCAGATGGGCGGCGCCGCGGCTCTGGCGACGGCGAGGTGCACGGGAAACTCACCTAGGGGGCTCGGGAGGTTGCGGAAAAGAGGTAGATCGACGGCGGAGATCGTGGGGAAGCCTCTGGGACGAGGTGTGCTTGCTGGGGATGCCTCTGGCGTCGGCGATGACCAACTCCTCCTCCGCGGCCGTGCGGCAACTCCGGTGAGCTCTCTGCATCGCGCCTGTGCAGGAAACACGGGGAAACGGCGGCGGGTGAGTGCGGTGGTAATGGTGATGCTAGGATGGGCCAGAGAGGGGAGAGGGGAAGCGAGCAACGACCTGTCCGTGCTCGACCTCAACCTCGACTCCGGCGAGAAATCGAGGACGCTCGAGGCGGCCTAGGCTTGCGGGACAGTGTCACCGCTCTCCTAGCGGTGCACTGAGGGGTGGAGAGTGAGGGAGGTGTGCTGGAGTGAGCGGTGGTGAGGTGTGGAGGCACGGGTGCGGTGGCTTCTTATAGCCGCACCACGGCGTGCGGTGGACCGGGCGCAGGAGAGGTCTGGAGAGGGGGGGGGAGAGCACGCCATTGGTGGCGGTGCTGCACGGTGATGACACTGGGGTGTCCTGCTAGGGCTTAGAGGGAGAGGGGTGCACGCGCGGCGTCGGGTTCGAGCTCGACACGGCACGGCGTCCAGAGCGCGTGCCGCGGAGTAGATGGATCAATGGCGCTGCTGCGGGCCGCTAGGGCTGACGGGGACGTGTCCCTGAGGTCGCTGGGTGGCAGGGGAGCGTCTGCGACGAGCCACGCGAGCTGGGGTGGCGTGGTGGAGAAAAACGGCGTCGGCGTCCACGCGCGGCCAGAGCTCGGTGGGCTTCGACATGGCTGCTGGCGCACGGCGCCTCAGAGCGTCAGGGCGCGGTCTCCTCCTTCATGTCGAGTGCGGTGAGGGGTGAGGTGATGGAAGGTGCAGGGCTGGGCCAGCTGGGCGTCTCCTTCGCCACGCTTCCATCGCCGGCACGGGATCGGAGCAGCACGGTGGCGTGCGTCCATCGACGGCCACGGCCTACTGACCAAATGGCACGCCTCCTCCTTGCTCTGGTGACTGAGGGGTG
>DATAMV010000033.1:0-1822 GCA_036266515.1 Candidatus Saccharimonadia bacterium | reverse complement strand
CGAGCGCTTGAGCGTTGGGCCGGGTCCAATGAGGACGCTCTCGACAACCAGGTTAGCGGCTTTGGCGTTGTGGTTGTTCTCGGCGTTGGCGATGGCAGAAGCGAGCACTTTGCCGACGGGGCCGGTGGCGCGCTTGTCGGTGTTAGCCAGGATGACCTGGGCGTCGACGGCGCGACGGCCGCGGATCAGAGCGGCCACGAGGCCGGTCTTGCGGGCGGAAGTGCCGACGAATTTAGCGGTTGCGGAAGTCTTCATTATTTCTGCCCCTTGGCCAGCTTACCGCCGTGGCCACGGAATTTACGGGTGGGCGAAAATTCACCCAGCTTGTGGCCGACCATGTTTTCAGATACGAATACCGGCACGTGGATGCGGCCGTTGTGTACTGCAACAGTATGGCCAACCATCTCCGGGGAAATGGTTGAGCTGCGTGCCCAGCTCTTGAGCACAGTCTTGTCACCGGCAGGCAGCGCGATGATGCGCTTTAGCAGCCGCTCGTCTACGTATGGTCCTTTTTTGAGTGAACGACTCATTACTTTCTCCTACCTTTGCCGCGACCGCGGATAATCATGGCGTTAGTGGACTTGCGGCGGCGAGTCTTAAGACCCAAAGCCGGCTTGCCCCATGGGGTTTTCTGACCGTATTTGTAAATGGAAGTAGCCTGGGCACCTTCACCACCACCGTGAGGGTGATCGACTGGGTTCATGGCCGAACCACGGACAGCTGGGCGCCAGCCGAGGCGGCGCTTGCGGCCGGCAGTACCGTACTTGATGTTCTGGTGCTGCTCGTTGCCCACGGTACCGATAGTGGCCTGGCAGTTCTCGTTGACGAGGCGCAGCTCGCCCGAGGGCAGCTTCACTTGCACGAAGCCTTCGCGGCTAGATTCGCGGGACACGAGCGAGGCCTTGGTACCGGCGGAACGGGCAATCTGGCCGCCCTTGCCGAGCACGAGCTCGATGTTGTAGATCTGGGTGCCGGCGGGAATGTTCTTGAGAGGCAAACGGTTGCCGGTGCGGATGGGAGCCTCTTCGCCGGAAGCGAGCTGGTCGCCGACCTTCATGCCGGAGCCGGCCAGGACGTAAGCGAGCTTGCCGCCTTCGATGCGCACGAGTGCGATGTGGGCCGAGCGGTTCGGGTCATATTCCAGAGCCTCAACCACGGCCGATTTGACCGAAGTGAAGTCAAAGTCAACCAAGCGGTAAAAGCGCTTCACGCCGCCGCCGCGGTGGCGAACAGTGATCTTGCCCTGGTTGTTGCGGCCGGAGCCGGTCTTCTTGGCAACAATCAGCGACTTTTCTGGGCGCTTCTTGGCAAGCATCTCGGTATCGGCGGTGGTCATGCCGCGGCGGCCGGGAGTAGTAGGTTTGTAATACTTAATAGCCATTACTTTGCTCCCTCGAACAGGTTAATCTTCTGGTCGCCCTTGAGCTTAACCACGGCCTTCTTGACGTCTTTTTGGCGGCCCAGGATTTGCTTGAAGCGCTTGAGTTTGCCCTTGGCAATGGTGATGTTGACGTCGGTGACGTTCACCTTGAACTGAGCCTCAACGGCTTTGGCAACTTCGATCTTGTTGGCGCCTGCGGGAACCTCGAACACATATAGGCCGCGCTCAGCCAGGTAGATGGCCTTCTCGGAAATCTTGGGGGTAAGGGTGAGCTGGCTCATTATTTCTCCTCCCCTAGCCATGTCTTGACGGCGTCGAGGGCTTTTTCGGTGATAACGATGTGATCGGCATTCATGATGTCGAAGACGTTGAAGTAGGTGGCGCTGATAACCTTGAGGCCGGCAACATTGCGGGTGGCGCGCTCAACGAGCGAGTCTTTGG
>DATAMV010000032.1:0-16571 GCA_036266515.1 Candidatus Saccharimonadia bacterium | reverse complement strand
CGTCGCCATGGCCGACACAATGGTGGCGCTTGGCATGGCGGTGGACGGCGGCAAGGACAGCCTATCGATGGCGGCGCAACGCCCCGGTGGGCTCGTGAAAGCGCCCGGCCAATTGGTGGTGGCGCCGTACGCCGTCACCGAGGATGTCCGCAGAGCCATTACGCCCGATTTAAAGTCCGAGAGTAGCCGGCTGATGCTTATTGATCTTTCCGGCGGCCGGACCCGGCTCGGAGGTTCGGCGCTGGCACAAGCGTTTGGCCAAATTGGCAATGAGGTTCCGGACCTGGAAGATGTTGAATTATTGAACCGCACGTTTAAGGCCGTACAGAAGCTTAATGCTAAAGGTCTCGTCCGAGCGCTTCACGACCGCAGCGACGGCGGGCTGGTGGTGTGCGCCATTGAGATGGCGCTAGCGGGCAACCTGGGGCTGGAGCTTGAGCTGCCGGCTGCGAAGGATGAGATGGCAGCGCTGTTTAATGAAGAGCTCGGGCTGGTGATTGAGGTGGCAGACAGCGATGTGGCCGCCGTCACTAAGCTCCTTGATGGCGAAAACGTGCCGCACGCCGAAATCGGCCGGGTGGGCAAGCCGGGTGCTGCGGTGCGGATCAGCGCCGGCGGCCAGGAACTTTTGAACCAGCCGCTGCACCAGCTGCGCGGGTTGTGGGAGGCCACGAGCACGCAGCTCGACCGGCGCCAGGCCAACCCTGAGAGCGTTGAATCCGAATCGGCGATTTTAAATGCTCCACGCGTGGCCCCAGACTGGAAACTCACCTACCAGCCGGCCGCCGGTCTCGCTACCACACCTAAACCCGGCAGCGGGGCGCCCAAAGTGGCGGTAGTGCGGGAGGAAGGCAACAACTCAGACCGCGAAATGGCGGCGGCGTTTGCGGCGGCCGGTTTCGACGCCTGGGACGTCAACACCTACGATCTGGCCACTGGAAAAGTCACGCTTGACCAATTCCGAGGGGTAGTCTTCCCCGGCGGGTTCTCGTTTGGTGACGTGCTCGATTCCGGCAAAGGCGCGGCCGCGGTCATTAAATACAACCCCGTATTGGCCGAGCAATTCGCTGCCTTCCATGCCCGCAAAGACACATTCTCGCTGGGTGTTTGCAACGGCGCACAGCTCATGGCCTTCCTCGGGTGGGCGCCGTTCGCCGAGCTGCCCGATGACGCTAAGCCGCGGTTTATTCATAATGCATCGGGCCGGTTTGAGTCGCGGTTTGTGAGTCTGGAGATTCAGGAGAGTCCGGCGATTATGTTTGCCGGCATGGCCGGATCGCGGCTCGGCGCCTGGGTGGCGCACGGCGAAGGCCGGGTGCATGTGCCAAAGCCCGAAACCATGAAGCAGATCGTGGCCGGCAACCTCGCGCCGCTGCGGTTCGTGGAGCCCGGCGGGGGTGCTACTGAGCGCTATCCGTTCAACCCCAACGGCAGCCCGCAAGGTATCACGGGGCTGTGTTCGCCGGACGGCCGCCATCTGGCGATCATGCCTCACCCGGAGCGCAGTGCCAACGCCATGTGGCAATGGCCTTGGCTGCCTGAAGGCTGGTCCAAGCTACCCGCGAGCCCGTGGCTGCGGATGTTCCAAAACGCTTATGCTTGGTGCCAAAAGAACTAGCTATTTAAGCATTTCGCGAGCTGTAGCATTCGCGAAAATTTCCATGGTGTCGTAAATCTTGAGCTGGGGATGGCTAGGAACGAGTATCTGAAGATCGGTGCACGCTAGCAAAACGTGTTTAATGCCTTTGGCTTCAAATTTGTCCACGATACTGATTAATTGTTGGCGCTCAGTATTACTATGGCGCCCACTCACTAGGTTATAAATAATTTTGCCAATACGCGCCTGGTCGTAATCATCAGGCGTAATTTGCTCGATGTGGGCTGCTTCGAGATGTTTGCCGTAAATTTGATGGTTTAGGCTGATTGCCGTGGCCAGAATACCCACTTTATCGATACCGCCCTCCTTCAAAAAAGCAGCCGTCTCCTCGACGATACTTAGGACCGGAATGTCTACCGCCGCGCGCAGCTCGGGAATGAACGCATGAAGCGAGTTACACGGCATCACGATGAAATCGGCGCCGGCTTCCTGGAGGTTTTTGGCACACTCCACGATAAATGGCACGCAGCGGTCTTCGCCCCGGCCATGAGCAATTGCCTCCTCTTCAATATCAAGAGGTAGCGGCACGCTCTCGATGAGGATGTCCGGACGGACTCCGCCCTTGGCGGCTTGGCATTTAAAAACTAGTTCCAGATAAAACTCGGCGGTTGTTTCTGGACCGAGACCACCAATTATGCCTACCGTCTTCACGCTGGTCCCCTTTTCGTGAATTTAAACTTTGGGCTTCTTAGGCTGCTTTGGTTTCTTCGCCTCTTTGTTGCCCTTGTCTTTGCCTTTAGCCACGGTGCCCTCGCTGTTGTTATGGCATTTAATGTAGCACAAATCCGGCTAGTGCGAGCAGCGGGATTTGTATTTGATTAGCGCTGTTTGAGGAAGCGGGCGATCAGCAGTTCGGTAGAACCATCGTGGCCGGGCTTAACTTCACCGGCCTGGAATTCGCCGTAGATATTTTTGGCGAGCACTTTGCCCAGCTCGACGCCCCATTGATCAAAGGAGTCGACCTGCCAAATGGCGCCTTGGACGAAAATTTTGTGCTCGTACAATGCAATGAGTTGGCCGAGCACGTGCGGCGTGAGTTTGGGCGCCATAATGGTGTTTGAGGGATGGTTGCCGGCAAAGGTTTTGTGAGGCACGAGGTTCTCGGGTACACCCGAGGCTTTGACCTCCTCAGCGGTTTTGCCGAAGGCGAGCGCCTCGGTTTGGGCGAACATGTTGGCGATTAGCTTGGAGTGGTGCTCGCCGATGGGGTTAAGTGTGCGCACGAAGCCAATAAAGTCGCAGGGAATGAGATGGGTGCCCTGGTGGATAAGCTGGTAAAACGCGTGCTGGCCGTTGGTACCGGGCTCACCCCACACTACGGGCCCGGTAGTGTAACCCACAGCCTCGCCGGCCTTGGTGACGCTTTTGCCGTTCGACTCCATGTTGGCCTGCTGGAAGTAGGCCGGGAAGCGGCTCAGGTATTGCTCGTAAGGCAGGATGGCTTCGGTTTCGGCGCCGAAGAAGTTGGCATACCACAAGCCGATGAGCGCCAGGATAACCGGCAGGTTAGCCTCGAGCGGTGCGGTGCGGAAATGGGTGTCCATGGCGTCGAAGCCGGCCAGCAGCTCGTGAAAGTGCTTTGGGCCGATGGCCACCATCAGCGACAGGCCAATGGCGCTCGTGAGCGAGTAGCGGCCGCCGACCCAGTCCCAAAACTCAAACATGTTGGCGGCGTCGATGCCGAATTCGGCCACGCCTTTGGCATTGGTTGAGAGCGCCACAAAGTGCTTGGCAACGTCGGCGTCGTGGCCGAGGCCCTGCAGGACCCAGTCCCGGGCGCTGTGAGCGTTGGTCATGGTTTCGTCGGTGGTGAAGGTCTTGGAAGCGATGATAAACAAGGTCTCGCCCGGGTCTAGGCCGTAAATGGCCTCGGCCAGGTGGGTACCATCGATGTTTGAGACGAATTTGACGTCGATGTCGCGCTGGCTGTAAAACCGCAAGGCCTCGGTGGCCATAACGGGGCCGAGGTCCGAGCCGCCGATGCCAAGGTTGATAACAGTTTTAATGCGCTTGCCGGTGTGGCCTTTCCATTCGCCGGAGCGCACGGCATCGGCAAATTTGGCCATTTGCTCGAGCACTTTGCGCACTTCGGGCATGACGTCACGGCCACCTTCGACGACGGGCTCCTTGGACTGGTGGCGCAGCGCGGTGTGCAACACGGCGCGGTCTTCGGTGGTATTGATGTGGACGCCGGCGAACATGTCGTCGCGTAGCTTTTCCACGCCGGCCGCCCGCGCCAGATCAAGCAGCAGCTTTAGCGTTTCGGCGGTGAGGCGGTTTTTGGAGAAATCTATGAATACATCGCCGGCCTCCAGCGACATGGTTTTGGCGCGGTCCAGGTCCTCGGCAAAGAGCTGCCGCAGATGAATATCCTTGATAGTAGCGTAGTGGTCTTCGAGCGCCCGCCATTCGGGCATGGATTCAAGTTTCATGATCTGATTGTACACTAGCTGGAACCTGCTCTACGTGCCCTGGTTCCGATCAAGATGCCGCCCGGCCGATGTAGCGTGTCTGGCCTGGCGTGCGTGCATTTTCTGCCCAAGCCACGAATAAGTTATAGCCGGCGCTACGAGATCAAGGGCTTTTCCGAGATCTTCATCCGACGTATCGGCGCGCTTTTCAATCTTTAGGGTATAGACCGGCGGTGCGCCCCGCAGTCCTTTGACCCCTTCGATATGCACGAAGGGTGGGATTCTCTTGAGCTTTCGCGCGAGCTTTCTGGGCCTCACAATTGGGCAAATCATAACCGAGCCGTCATCTTCGGTTACCCGCAAAGCCTCTCGCAGGACGAGCTTGGCCTGACTTGGAGGTAGGTATTCGGTCATTGATGAGGCGACGACATACTTAAAACTCTTATCGGCAAAGGGCAGTTCCTGGGCAATTCCCGCGACTGCGCCGGTAGCATGCCCTGGCCGGTCTCGGGCGTAGTTTTCATCAAGGCGAATAACTTTTAGCGACCCCTCGCTATTGAGTGTCTGCGCGTAGGTGGAGTCGCCGGCGCCCAGATCCAGTACCCGCCCACCCGGGCTCATAATCTCGGAGCCAAAAGCCAGCTCATAGGCCCGGGCTGAGCGGTCGCTAATAACGGCGCTCTGAGCAGCGAGGTGAGCGCGTGCCCGGGCAGTGCGGGTCAATGCCGGCTCCTCGTGCGCGGGCGCCCTTGATTCGGCGGGCGAAACTGGGGCTGCCTGCTCCGTAGCCCGCGTGTCTAGATCGGCCAGGAGCTCCGCCGCCGTACTGGCATTTTCACCACCGCTACCTTCTTCGCTGGTGGCCGCGACTCCTCGCTCATTGTCAGACACGTAATTCACCTGCGTATTATTGCGTTCTCATTATATTCCATGCGTCCAGGTAGGAAGTTTGATACAATGCGGCCATGCACAATCCACTTGAGAGCCAGCAGGCGGCTCCGGCTCCTTCCTCTCTGACGCTTACGCCGCTGATGAATGGGCTAGTCAGATTGCTAAAATCGCAGCATGCGCCGGTTTGGCATGGGCACAAAGTTCATGTGCCCGAGATTGCTTCGGGGGCGTATTTCTTTTATGAACAGATACGTAATGCCGTTGAATACCGCGAACGGCACCTGTTTTTGCGTGGTGCGATTGAGCGGTTTTTGCTGCGCGAACTGCGGCCTGGCCAAACCGATGCCATTGGGCTCGAGCTGGTGCGCGAACTCACCAAGACCCGGTATCTACCCAATGACTCGGTTCATCACGACCAGATAGAATACATGGACTACGTGGCTCAGCGCTACGCTACGCTCCAGCGCATGATCGGCGCTCACCGGAATAACCAGGAACTAGTGGCCACTTCGATCGTGCAGCTGCTGTCTGTGGAGCTGGAGCGGGCGCTCATGCCCAACCCTAGCGAGGCAGCAATTGTGGAATTCACGTACGCGTCGTTTTTGGAGCACGCCGACATAGCCAAGGCCGACCAGATGGGATTGTACGCGGCGGTGCACCGGGCGCTCGTAAAATCCGACATCGCGACTATCCGCTACGGCGTGTTTTCGCGGGCGTTCCCGCGCTGGCTCGAGGACGACGCGCAGCTCGAGAATGCTGCCAACCGATTCCTCGAGCTCAATGGTCAGTTGGCTGACCAGCTGCAGGGGGCGCGCCCGCACCGGATTTTCCGGTTGGTGCGCCGCAACATCGCTCCGTATTTGATCCTGCGCGAAATCATTAAAACCAGCCACGAAGGCCTCGACGAAATCGCATCGCGCAGCACTGTGTTGATGGAGAAGGCCCGGGCCGTGGCCGAGCAGCAATACCAGGTGGTGACCGGCCGGTTGCGCCGCAGCATTATCCAGGCAGTCATCTTTTTATTTGTTACCAAAGTTATCTTGGGCATGCTGATTGAGATTCCGTACGAAATATTTGCTTATGGATCGCTCAATTACCTGCCACTGGGCATAAACTTACTGTTTCCACCCACGTACATGGCGATTGTGGGCTCAACGATCAAGGTGCCGGGGCAGCGCAACACCACCAAAATCATGGCTGACCTCAAGCAAATCGTGTACGAGACCGACCAGGAACCCCTGCGCTATACCCTGCGCCGCCAAGGCCGGGCCGGCCGGGTGGGCAAGGCATTCAATACGTTTTACGGCCTGACATCGCTGGTGACGCTCGTGGCGCTAGCCTACGGCCTGCATACTATTGGGTTTAACGTCGTAAGCGGCGTTATTTTCTTCGTGTTTCTCTCCACTGTGAGCTTTTTTGCCTACCGCATTTCCTACTCGGTGCGCGAGTATGCTGTGATCGAAGAAGATCCGGGCTTTTTCGCAACGTTGAGCGATTTTCTGCTAACGCCGTTTATCCGTACCGGCCAGTGGCTATCTGAACGCTACAGCCGTATCAATATCATGACCGCCATTCTCGACATCATCATCGAAACTCCATTTAAAACGGTGCTTCGAATTATTGAGCAATGGAATTCGTTCCTGCGCGACAAGCGCGATGATGTATTACGCTAAATAAGGAGTGCCTGTCGTGAAACCAACCGCCGATATTGCCGTGATGGGCCTGGCCGTCATGGGCCAAAACCTAATCCTGAATATGAATGATCATGACTTTACCGTGGTGGCATTTAACCGCACTACCAGCAAGGTCGATGATTTTTTGGCCAATGAGGCCAAGGGTACAAATGTGCTGGGCGCGCATTCGATAGAAGAAATGGTGGGCATGCTCAAAACGCCGCGCCGTGTGATGCTGATGGTGAAGGCCGGATCGGCCGTGGACGATACCATCGAGCAGCTGCTGCCGCATCTGGATAAAGGCGACATTATCATCGACGGGGGCAACTCACTATTTACTGACACTGCCCGGCGCGTCGAGTATGTGGAGTCCAAGGGTCTTTTGTATGTTGGCACGGGCGTGAGTGGCGGCGAGGAAGGCGCGCGGCGCGGACCATCGATTATGCCGGGCGGCTCTAAGGCCGCGTGGCCGCATGTGAAAGACATTTTCCAGGGCATTGCTGCCAAGGCCCCCGACGGTTCGCCGTGCTGCGACTGGGTGGGTGAAGGCGGCGCCGGACACTATGTGAAGATGGTGCACAATGGCATCGAATACGGCGATATGCAGATTATTGGCGAGGCCTACCAGCTGCTCAAGGATTATGCCGGGCTTTCGACCGATGAAATGGCCAAAGTGTTCACCGACTGGAACAAGACCGAGCTCGATAGTTATTTAATTGAAATTACAGCCGAAATTCTGGCTTATAAAGATGAGGACGGTTCGCCGCTCGTGGAGAAGATTTTGGATGCGGCCGGCCAAAAAGGCACGGGCAAATGGACGGTGATGGATTCGGCGCAGCTCGGCCAGCCAGTGACGCTCATCGCAGAGGCGGTGTTTGCGCGGTGCCTTTCGGCCATCAAAGACGAGCGTGTGGCCGCGGCGGGAGTGCTGGCTGGGCCAAAAGCCAAAAAGCCGGCCGATGTGACCGCGTTTACCGAAGAGGTGCGCCAGGCGCTGTATGCATCGAAAATCGTTAGCTACACCCAGGGCTATATGCTGATGCGCGCGGCTGCGGCCGAATACGGCTGGAATTTGAACTACGGCGGGATCGCCCTGATGTGGCGCGGAGGCTGCATTATCCGCAGCCGGTTCCTGGGCGACATCAAGGCGGCATTCGACGCGGACGGCGGCCTCACCAATCTTCTGCTTGCGCCGTTTTTCCAGAAGGCCATCGCCGGTGCGCAGGATGCCTGGCGGTCGGTAGTGGGCGCCGCGGTTGCTGTGGGCGTGCCGGTGCCGGCCTTTGGCACAGCGCTGGCGTTTTACGACGGCTACCGAACGGCCCAGCTGCCGGCCAACCTCATCCAGGCCCAGCGCGACTACTTCGGCGCGCATACCTATGAGCGGACCGATAAGCCGCGCGGCGAATTCTTCCACACCAACTGGACCGGCCACGGCGGCACCACCAGCTCGAGCACGTACACGGTTTAAGCCGAAAGCGAATGGGTGCGGATCAGCTGCAGCTGGCGCGCCGAGAGGCAGTCGTATTTACCTTCGAAGAATTGGCCCAGGCTAGCCTGGTTTAGGCCGTGTGCCTCAAAGTAGCGGTTCATAATGAGCAGCCCACGCCAGTATTTGGTGGTGGAGCGCTCAATGAGTTCAGGCGTGCCGAGGCGTAGCACCCGGATCACCCGCGAGAACGCCAGGCGGCGGTAGTCGTAGTCTTTGTCGCGCAAGGTATCGGCGTCCGGATTAGCTATGCAGATCATGAGGGCGCGCGTGAGTTCATGGATGTCGCGGAACGTGGCGTCTTTGTGGCGGGCAACAAAATCGAGCACCGCCAAGGAAAGCAGGTTGCTGATGTAGGTGCGCTTGGGATTGCTCGCGCCGCCGATCATGGAACCGAGCGCCTCTTCGGCCGGGCCATAACCGGCCATGCCCAGACCCGCCAGACGCTCGTGGCTGTGGGCGCCGTTGACCGAGCGCGTGATGTGCGAGCCGATTTCGTGAATGGCCAGCGCCCGGGCAGCATCCAGGGTATACAATCGCTCGGCCGGGACCACAATCGCCAGGCGCGCATAATCTATAAACACATTGGGAGCGCCGGCCTGTACCGCAGATTTCCACTCCCCTAGGCTCTCTCCTAGCACGCGTCCCAAGGCTTGCTGCAGGATATCGGCCACCATTTCGGAACTAAGTTTGTCTTTTCCACTGTACGGAGCCAAAATTTCACTCATAAACCAAAACCGCTCTTCTACGAGGGGCCGCAGTCCCATACGGTAGTGCTCGAAAGCTTCAAATAACCTTGTTATGCCGTCGCCGCCTGTGACGTCACTCCAGGTCTCGAGCAGGCGGGTTTTCATGTCGGCCACGCCGTCGCAGGCCGGCTCTAAGTGCTCCACGTAATGCTTGAGGTAGGCAAGCGCCTCATCCTGATGTAGTTCCGTCAAGGGCCCATACAAGAGGTCATTATAATGAGCGACTTTCTCCGGGTTGTCGTGATGAAGCACGAGATCAAGGGCGGCCAAGCGTTCGCGTTCAAACTCGAGATAGGCGGTTTTGCAGGCGTAATCCGCTTCGGACAGCGCCTCAACTTTAGTTACAAACGCCCGGATGGTGGCCTGAGTTGTGCGGGCATGTTCAAGACTTGCCGCGCTCGAAGGCCGGGGAGCTTCGCCGCTCCCATTCAGAAACGCCTTAATGTCCTCTTCGCTGAAGACCGGCCATAGGCTGCTCGTATGGAACATGGGCGCAGATTCGGACTGCCATTTTTCGAACAAACATTGGTGGGTTGTGGGCATCTGATACTATCCTACTCGGCTAGGGGCTGTTACCATGGTACTGATTAGAGAGATCTTAGTTTATGGCCAAAACGATTGCCTTCTTTGTCCGCAACGTCCATCCACAAAAATATCCATTTTCAGTGCGTGATATTTATTATCGTGCATATCAGGAATACTTACTAGAGATGAAGCGGGCCGGTGCCAAGGCTTTCTTTGTGACGGGCAACGACACCTATTTGGGCGACGGGCGGTTTAGCCGGGCTTGGACGATCGATAAAGTGAGTGAGGTCGAGAACTTTGAGGAAGTTGGCGAGATTAAAGCCGACTTGGTGTACAACAAAGGCGGCTTTGAGGGTAGCGGCGTCACGATTGTGACGGACCCGCGGCTTGAGCCGGTCATTGGCAACAAAGCAGTCATTTACGAGAAATTTAGCCAGTACCAGCCCAAATCGGTGGTCTGCAATAGCGCCGAGGAGGTGGCTGCCGCCATCGCCGCGATGCCCGGCGATATGGTGGTTGTAAAAAATCCTGTCAGCAGCGCTGGCCGACAAGTCTACATCGGTAAGAAAGATGAGCTCAAGGTGCCGGAACACGAAACCTACCCGCTCCTCGTGCAGGAATTTCTGGACATGTCCGATGGTGCTCCGGGGCTCGCAGAGGGCATTCACGACCTGCGGATACTCCTCACCGGTTCCAAGATTATTGGCGCCACTCTACGCGAGCCCGCACCCGGCAAATTACACGCCAATGTGTCGCAAGGCGGTAGCGAGCGGTTCCTCAGGGCCGGTGATATACCCGCGGAAGTGCGCGATATGGCGGTAGATATTGATAGCCAAATCGAGGATTTGCCGCGCTACTACGCCATAGACTTTGAGCGCGGCAAGCAGGGCTGGCGCCTCATGGAACTCAATGCGCGGCCGGGCCTCAACCATAGCGATAATGTGGGCCCGATCGCTGATGAGATGAGGACTAGCCTGATTGAGTACCTTATGGGACTGGAGACCGGGCCAGAAATGGCATTGACCCACGGTGGGCAGCATTCGTTCAACCGGGCAGGAAAGTAGCTTGGCCCAAACCATCGCTTTCTTTGTCCGAAATATTGATGCGTCTAAACCGCCGTTTATGTATACGAGCAGGGAAACTGGTTATTTTGGGTTAGCGTACCAAGCGTATCTTATGGCCATGAAGCGGGCCGGTATGCAGGCTTATTTCGTAGCGGGCAACGATAGCTATCTGGGCGCGGGCCGCTTTAGCCGGGCATGGGACATTGACGCTGTTCGTGAAGTGCCGGAATTTCGGCCTGTGGGTGAAGTTGTAGCCGACCTCGTCTTCGATAAGGCTGATTTTGCAGGCCGCGATGTGCCGGTGGTTACAGACCAAAAAGTTCGCGAGGCCTGCAATAAGGCCGAGACCTACCGGCGCTTCGGCAAATACCAACCCGAGACCGTGCTCTGCGCAGACGAAGATCAACTTCAGGCTGCTATTAGGCAGATGCCCGGCGACATGGTGGTCGTTAAGAATCCGGCCGGCAGTGGGGGTAAGCGAGTTTATATTGATAAAAAAGCTAGCATCCAGATCCCTAGCGACGAGACATACCCATTACTCGTTCAAGAATTCATCGATATGACGGACGGTGTCCCCGGCATTGTCGACGGCCCGCATGATCTTAGAGTGCTTATTGCCGGCGGCACCATCACGGGCGGAACGCTGCGGCAACCGATGGCTGGTAAACTTCATGCAAATACCGGCCAAGGTGGCAGCCTAAGATTACTGGCCGCTGAAGAGATCCCGGAAGAAGTCCGACACCTGGCTCTTGCAATTGATAAAGAATTTGACGGCGTTCCGCGCTACTATTCGACTGATTTTGCCAGGGGTAAGAACGGTTGGCGCCTGATAGAACTTAACACCAAGCCAGGCTTGTACTACAAAACGGAAGGCTCACTTGCCGATCAGCATATGCAAAATTTCGTAAATTATATAATGTCATTGGTATGAAACGTATTGCCATTTTCTGCCGCTCCCTGGCCGCAGACGGTCATCCGTTCAAAAATGAATATTATTACGACGCCTACTTTGACGTGCTTTTGGGACTCAAGACCCGGGGCGTGGCCGCGTATTTCGTAACCCACGGCAGCTACGCCGGCAAAGGCGTATTTCGTGAAGCCTACACCGCCGACGCCAAAGTGCCGTTGGCAAAGCTAACCCGTGAGCGCAACGTAAAGATGGACTTGGTGTTTGATAAGGGTGGATTTGAAGCTGTTGATGTAATGGTGCTTAACCCGCCAGAGGTCCACCAGGTGACCGCCAGCAAGGGCGAAACCTACCGGCTGTTTGGCAAGTACCAGCCTACAACCACCCTATGCACCGACCGGGCCGAGGTGGAGGTGGCCGCGGCGGCGCTGCCCGGCGATATGATTGTGGTGAAAGAGCCGGACGAATACGTGGACGGCGTAGTAAGCAACGGCGGCAAATTCGTCTACATCGGCGCGCGCGCGGAGGTGCTAGGCCAACTCCCCGACCGTTACCCCCTCCTTGTACAGGAATTTGTGGATACGAGCGTAGGCGTGCCCGGTCTTACCGAGGGTGCCCATGACGTGCGGGTGGAGATCGGCGGCGGCGAGATCTGGGGCGGGACGCTGAGGATTCCGCCGGCCGGCCAGCTCAAGGCTAATGTGGCACAGGGGGCCGAGCGGCGGCGATTAACGCCGGCCGAGCTGCCGCCCGAGGTAAAAAAGCTGGCTTTGGAGATCGACAAGCACTTCGCCGCCTACCCTCGTCACTACTCCCTCGACTTTATCCATGGCCGCCAGGGCTGGAAATTGATCGAACTTAATAACAATCCTGGTCTCTCGCCTATCGACTTCAGCCCCCAAGCCGAGTATATTACCGGCAGACTCATCGAATATTTGATTGATATTTGCCCTTAACTCTTGTCTGATTCGCATAAATTATTTAGACTAATCGTTCGGTCATAGTAATAAGTTAATAAGCCCTGAAAGAAAGCCATGGTCCTCTACCACCAAACCGGTAACCGCGACAAGATTCTGTTTGTGAACAGTTATTCGCCTGCACAGCATAAGGCGGTGGAGAAACTTGGCCAAATTGAGGGGATGTTGATCCAATCAGTGCTGCTATTTGACCAGAAGAAGCCGGTGCGCGACTGGGTGAAGCAGGCCGATAATATTATTTTGCTCAAAGTTGATTTTACCGATACCGAAGAGCTGCAGAATGTGCTCAAACCATACGCGGACGATTTTATTACCGCGACGTTTTTGGGTGATGGCAACGCGCCGTTGCTGCGCAAGGTGATCCCGTTGATCCCCAACTGTATCTTGCCAACGGAGACGTCCCTCGAATGGACCACGGAGAAAATCCGGATGCGCAGCCTACTGCGTAATTATGACAAATCGATCGCGCCGAGCTTCCTGGTGGTTACGGACGCGACGGCCGAAACTATCGACAAGATTGAAAAGCGCGTGGGCTATCCCCTGGTGGTTAAGCCCTCTGGACTAGCCGCGAGCCTGCTGGTAAATATTTGCTACCACCGCGAGGAGCTCGAAAAGGTGCTATCGCAGACCCTGCGCAAGGTTGACCAAATCTACAAGCTCAAGCGCGGCCGTGGAGAACCGGCGATCCTGGTGGAAGAATTCATGGAAGGCGGTATGTACTCGATTGATGCATACGTGAACGCCCGCGGGGTGATCTACTTCGCACCGCTTGTTTACGTAAAGACCGGCCGCGAGGTAGGTTTTGACGACTTCTTTGGTTACATGCGCATGACGCCGACCCAGCTGAGCACCCAACACACCGAGGACGCGCAGCTAGCTGCAACCAAGGGCATCAAGGCTGTAGGCATGCGCAGTACCACCTGCCACATCGAACTGATGCGCACGGAAAAGGGCTGGAAGGTGATTGAGCTGGGCCCGCGCATCGGCGGCAACCGTCACGAAATGTATGAATTGTCATTTGGTATTGATCATTCCCTCAACGACCTGTTGATCCGCATGGCCCGCAAGCCGATTCTGCCAAAGAAGATTAAAGGCTACACCTCGGTTATGGAGTTTTATGCGCGCCAAGAAGGCAAGCTGAGCAAGATCCAAGGCCTGTTTAAGATCGAAGCGCTCTCATCGGTGCAGTCGGTGAAGGTTATGAAAGAGCCCGGCGACAAATTACTCTTTGCGAAGAACGGTGGCGATCCGGTGCTGCGCGTGACGCTGTGCGACCCGGTGCGCTCAAATGTGTTGGCCGATATTCGGCGGATCGAGCAGTCACTCAAGATTCTGACCGCGTAACCAGCGATCACGCTTGAGGTTGCTCCGGCTTGTGGCCGGTTGCTACACTTAGGGCTATGAAACCTGAACCAGCCAGCCTCAAGCTCAAGACCGGCCTCGCCGAAATGTTGAAAGGCGGCGTCATCATGGACGTCGTGAATGCCGACCAGGCCAAGATTGCCGAGGCGGCCGGGGCCGTCGCGGTTATGGCGCTCGAGCGGGTGCCGGCCGATATCCGGGTGCAGGGTGGTGTGGCCCGGATGTCCGACCCCAAGATGATCCGCGACATCATGAAGGCCGTAAGCATCCCGGTAATGGCCAAGGTGCGGATCGGGCATTTGGTAGAGGCGCAGATCCTGCAGGCGATCGGCGTGGATTACATCGATGAATCTGAGGTGCTGACGCCGGCCGATGAGGCTAACCACATTTACAAGGCCGGGTTTGATGTGCCGTTCGTGTGTGGGGCGCGCAATTTGGGCGAGGCGCTGCGGCGCATCGGCGAGGGGGCGGCCATGATCCGCACCAAGGGTGAGGCTGGCACCGGCAACATCGTGGAAGCGGTGCGGCACATGCGCACGATGCAGGCGCAGATGAAGCGCGCCACCACCCTGGACCAGCACGAGCTGATGGCCTACGCCAAAGAGCTTGGTGCGCCGTTTGAGCTGGTACAAATGGTGGCCGCGACTGGCAAGCTGCCAGTGCCAAACTTTGCGGCCGGCGGCATCGCCACCCCGGCGGACGCCGCATTGATGATGCAGCTGGGCGCCGAGGCGGTGTTTGTGGGCAGCGGAATTTTCAAATCCGGCGACCCAGCCAAGCGTGCCGATGCCATTGTGCAGGCCGCTGCACATTACGAAGATGCCAAGATGCTGGCCAAAATTTCCGAGGGGCTAGGCGAGCCGATGGTCGGCCTAAACATCGATACCCTACCGGCCGGTGAGCGTCTGCAAGACCGAGGCTGGTAGTAGCCGTGGCGCACAAAATTGGCGTTCTGGCCCTGCAGGGCGATTGGTTTTTGCATGCTGAAGCGCTGCACAAGCTGGCCGTGGAGGCCCGGCAGGTGCGGATGCCCGGTGATCTCAAGGGCCTAAGCGGACTAGTGATTCCGGGCGGCGAGAGCACGGCACTCCTCAAATTAGCGCGGCCAGTGGGCCTGCTTGAGGAGTTGCCGAAATTTGTGGCCGGTGGCGGCAGCATTTTTGGCACGTGCGCCGGCGCAATTTTACTGGCGCGTACCGTCACGGACCCGGCACAGGAAAGTCTTGGGCTTATTGATATCACGGTCCGTCGCAACGGCTACGGCCGGCAGCTCGACAGCACCGATGCGGTGGGCCAACGGCGCGGCACGCTCGGAACAGGGCCGCTGCCCATGACGCTCATTCGCGCCCCGCGTATTACCGCCGTCGGCAAAGCCGCAGAAGTGCTGGCCGAGTACAGCGGCGAACCGGTACTTGTGCGCCAGGAGCGGGTGCTGGCCGCTACCTTCCACCCTGAACTTACCGAGGATACAGACGTGTACCGGTATTGGTTTGACCATATGCTGCAATAATTTGTATTTAAGTATTGACTTAAATAATCTCCATTCCTAGTATTAGAATGTGAGTACGATGCAAGCAACAATGTTTTCAGCCCTAGCTGAACCAACCCGGCTAAGCATTATCGATATGCTAGCCGCGCGTGGTGAGCTCTCGGCTGGCGAGATCGCGCATGCGTTTACGAGCAGCGCGGCCGCTATTTCGCAGCACCTCAAAGTGCTGCGCGAAGCCCGGCTTGTGGTGGTCAAAAAGCAGGCTCAGCAACGGCGCTACCAGCTAAACCCGGCCCAAATGGCCGAACTGGAAAGCTGGCTGCACGCCCGCACCGCCCAGTGGAACGGCCGCCTCGACAGTATGAGCGATTATTTGAACACGATTAAATAAGGAGTAGTCTCATGGCCGAAGCCCAAAAGTTTGATATCGTCATTAACCGCATTGTGGATGCGCCGCTCGATCTGGTGTGGCGGGCGTGGACCGAGCCGGAACACATTATGAAATGGTGGGGGCCGCAGGACTTTACTTCTCCTTCCGCCACAGTAGATCTACACGAGGGTGGCCGGTTCGTGTTTGCTATGGAGGCGCCGGCTTATCAGGGTGGCGGAGTGAGCTACACGGCCGGCACATACAAGAAGATCGTGAAGCACGAGCGGCTGGAGTTTACGCAAGGGCTATCCGATGCGGATGGCAAAGCTATTGACCCCGCGTCGGTCGGCATGCCGGCGGACTTTCCGGCCGAAATTGAAACGGTGATAGAATTCCGCAGAATTCGGCCCGACATGACGGAGCTCGTGATCACAGAACGCGGCTGGACGCCCGGCCAGATGATGGTGTTTAGCTACGCGGGCATGCACCAGTCAATTGACAAATTGGGTGCTAGCCTCAAATAGTCAGTCTGATATTGCCAAAAGGGCGTCCGAATGGACGCCCTTTTGGCATGTGTCCAAGTGGATCACTCTTATGCTTTAATAGCCGCATGACCGTTTAGCAGGAGGTGCTATGCAAAAAGCCTATTTCAACATTCGAACCGTCCGGATATGGGCCGTGGGGCTGGTGGCCGCCTCTGTCGTTTTGGGAGTTTGGGCGGGCCTAGCGCTCACCAAATATTCGGCCGACTTCCGGTTTACGGTCGCAATCGCCGTGATGGCGGCGGGGTTTAGTTTGTCGGCCATTCCCCTTTTTCTCATGGGCCTTAAGAACTTTAAGGCGGGCCTAAAGCGGGCTTACATTATTTTGTGTGTGGGTATTGGGTTGTTTGGCTTTGCCCAGCTGCAGATCCCGGCGGTGAATATATTTGGCTGGTGGGGATGGTTCAATAGCGGCGGAACGGCCGGCATCTACATCTTTAGCGTAGTGCCGATATTACTGGGAAT
>DATAMV010000031.1:0-4369 GCA_036266515.1 Candidatus Saccharimonadia bacterium | reverse complement strand
TAGCGGCCGAAAGCGGCCAGCTGACTTTGCTAATCGGCGGCGACGAGGCCAAACTCGGTGAGGCCCGCCCCGGGCTCGAGGCCATTGCCCGCGACGTGAAGTTTTTCGGCTCGGTCGGCGCCGGCACCAAGTACAAATTGATCCTCAACACGCTCCAGGCCATCCATCTGGCCGGATTTGGCGAGGCGATGAGGCTAGCGAAGGCGGCCGGCCTGGACGAGGAGCAAGTGGCAAATTCGCTGGCCGAGCGTCCCGGTGGCGTCATGACCGAAATCTCGCGCAAGAGCTACGGCCACCAGCCCGAGCCGATCACATTTTCGGTGCAGTGGATCGCCAAAGATCTCGGCTACACCGCCGATATGGCCGGTGCCCTAGCGCATCCTTTGCTCGATGATGTGTCGAAACTCTACCAGGCCGCTATGCGCGAGGGGCACAAAGATGCCGACTGGACCAGCATTAATGAATCTTGAGACGCTCTTATTCCCAGATCAGGCGGCCTGGGAACGATGGCTTAGTGAACACTATGGCCAGGCCGACGGCATTTGGTTAAAAATTGCCAAGAAAGCATCACCCACGCCCTCGGTCAATTACGACGGGGCGCTCGATGTGGCCTTGTGCTATGGGTGGATCGACGGGCAAATGAACACATTCGACGAGCATTTTTATGTCCAAAAATTCACGCCACGACGACCCAAGAGTATGTGGTCCAAACGCAACATTGAGAAAATTGCTCAACTAAGCGCCGCCGGACTCATGCAGCCACCGGGCCTAGCACAGGTCGAGGCGGCCAAAGCCGACGGGCGTTGGGACCAAGCCTACGACAAGCCTAGCCAGATGTCCATGCCCGATGATTTTAAGGCAATTCTTGAAGCAAATCCCAAAGCCAAAGCTTTTTATGAAACCCTCAATAAAACCAACACCTATGCCATTTTGTGGCGCATACAGACCGCCAAAAAGCCCGAAACCCGGGCCGCGCGCATTCAAAAACTCATCGCCATGCTCGAAGCCGGCGAAAAGCTGCACTAAGCGTAGCCGGGGAAGAAATCGGTCCGAATATGGCCAGCCGGCACGCCCAAGCCATGCAGTGTCCGTCGGGTCGCCTGCACCATCGCCTGCGGTCCGGAAATGTAAAACAACCGCTCATGGTAATCCGGAATCATTTGAGCAACCAGCTCGGCGCTGATGCGCCCCTTCGGCCCGGTCCAGTCCGGCGCGGGCTCACTCAGGGTATACACCAAGCGCGTCCCCAACTGTTTGGCTGCGGCCGCCAATACGTCCCGGTAAGCTAGTTCTTCCAGCGTGCGCTCGCCATACACGAGCACGATGTCGCGCCGGTCGTTCGTGTCCACCAAATATTTGAGCATGCTGCGGTAGGGAGTGATACCAATACCGGCCGCCAAGAACGCGAGCTTGCGAGACTGGTCCTTTGGCAGTACGAAATCACCGCCCAGCTGCGCCGCCATTATATGACCACCGGGGCGTAGTGCCGCCAGCTCGTGTTTGTACGTACTGCTATCCTTGTAAAATTTAACACCAATGCGCACCGTGTCTTCGGTAGGGGAGGAGGCGAGAGTAAAGTAACGCCTCGAGCCGCGGCTATCGGTATGATGATGGGGCAGTGTCCACTCCAGGTACTGGCCCGGACGATACGCAAAAGGCCGCGCCGGCTTGAATACAAAATCGGCTATATCAGGCGCTACCTTCTCCCTACGCTCGAGCGTAAACTGCTGGCGCACCTGCGGCACCCCCACAAAGGTAAGGGCATTTCCGATAACGAGCGCGAGCTCCGGGCTAAAATACAGTGTACCAACGTGGAACAGGGGCGCCGACACCGCACCCACCACCGCGCCGTAAATCATCCGCCAGGTCCGCGTGGCAGGCGAGGTCATTGGCTCCGTGAGCATCACAAACCCCAAGAACCACACCGGCGAATCACGCGCCAAATGCTTAAGACTAGCCGCCAGCTCCCCGCCGCCAAAGGCCAACATTGTCAGAATGGATGCGGCCAAAAACGCACCCACCATCAAGCCCACCCGCAATTTGCGCGCCACGAGCAATCCGCCCAGCACTACAAACGGCATAAATGCGGCACTACCGATCCACCAGCCGGCGGTTTGATGTGGCCCGAGCGCTGTCAGTACCACCGCCACGGCAGCTGGGTTAAAGATGTGCTTGCCACGAAATGTCAGCAAATATTTGGAGGCCATGGCAAGCACCCCGGCCATCAGCGGAAATAGCAAATCCTTGGGTTCGGATGTGGGGGTGATAATCAGCGACAAAATCAGCGCCGTAATCAGCGACGACTCAGGGTTATGAGGTAGTTTCAAAAACCAGGCAAACGCCCGGTTGGAGCCCCAGCACACGGCCACCAGCAACCCGGCCGACACGAGAATCGCAAAGGGGGAGTAGGCCGCCACATGGAATAACCCCATAACAATTGCGGTGCCCAAAAGCACGAGTAAGTAATACAGCAGCAAGCGGTACATAGTGAGATGATCGAGCAACATGTCGATCCGATTCATCATGCCGCCACGTACCTATTAAACCCGGTCGTGTAGGTCGCAATGCCGGCTTCATCGATCTGGTAGGCTTCGAAACCGGGCAGCTGCTCAATGAACTCCACGCCAGCCCGGCCCATAGCAAAGGCCGCAGTAGCAAAGCGGTCGGCTTCGTAAATATCGGGTCCAATCACCGTGAGACTCACCACCCCAACCGGCGGATTTGACAGATCGTGTGGGTCATAAATGTGCTGGCCGCGCGCTGCCGTGCCTGAGGTCGCTACGCCTTCGCGCTCTACCTCAAGGGCTTTCACGATCTGCTCGTGCTGGCGCGGATGGCGAATGCCGACACGCCACGGCCGGCCTCCGGGCGCGGTCCCGTTTGGCTGGATATCTCCGCCGGCGTCCACGACAAAATCGCGGTGGCCAAGCCGCCGCAGCAGTCCGGCCGCGCCCCGGATCGCCCAGCCTTTCACGAGCCCCGACGGATCAATCCGCCCGCGCCGGCGGACATCGAAGTAGCCCGAGGTTTGGCGGCGGGTCTGATCGCACAGCGCCAAAACGTGTCGTAGCTCCGTGCTAAGCTCACTCGCAGGCGTACCATTATTAAGCCGGCTCACCTCGCTCTCTGGTCGAAACGGGCTAAAACGTGCGTCGATCTCGTGAAAGTTATTAAATACAGCGTCAAACGATGCCTGCGGCGCCTCCACGTCGGCAATTTCAACCGTGACCGGCATACCCATAATTATCTGCGTCTGCCTCATGCCCGCGCCTGCCCCAAAGCTGAGCTGAGTGACCGCGCAAACGCTTCGCTCGTATCGGTGGCACCGCTTACAATATCCACCTCGGCACTCTGCGCAGAAATAGCTTCCTCGCGCAAGATCGGCATAGATTCTTGGCTGACCTCACGCGAGTGCTGCTCCTTGGTGGGATATTGCAAAAAGGTCACCTTGGTCAGGCGGCCACCCGAAACAACGGCCTGAATCTGCACGGGACCATAAAACGCATCCACGCTTGGTCCGGTGTAGGTGCCGTCGCGCCAGCCCGAAACCGGTTTTGGCGTTGCCGGCGCCGGGGTCGGGGTAGCGGCCGGAGTGGGTGTCGGGGTGGGCGAGGGCGTCACAGTACTTTCTGCTGCCACAGCGCCGGTCGGGCTCGGCTCGGAATCCGGAGCTGATTCCATCGCCACCTCATGTCCGCGCTGCGCCACAGTATAAAAGCCGTATGCCGCCGCAATTAATATCGCCAAAAATGCTCGTTTCATCATTTACAGCTTATCATCTTCCCTTGGGACTTCATTATATGAAGCCGACCTGAAAAAATACTTAAGACGGACATTTTTGTATACTACGAAGCATGAGCGTGACTATCGCCTTTGGAATTTTGGCCGTTATTCTCAATGCTATTGGCTACGTGCCATATATTCGGGGCATCCTCACCGGTGCCGTCCGGCCCCAGCGCGTCACCTGGGGTATCTGGACGATTCTCACGACCGTTGCTTCGGTAAACCAGATCATAAATGGTGGAGGCTGGTCCACACTCTTTTTCGGCAGCACCACTATACTCGTCATGATTGTGTTCGCACTTTCGCTCACACGCCGCGGGATAGGCGGCGCCTCGGCCTTTGACCGTGCAGTACTTGCATCTTCGCTTATTCTGACGGTTTTCTGGGTGAGCGCCCGCGATACGCACCTTTCTACCTACATCGCCGTAGCCATCGACGGGGTTGGTGCGCTACCTACTATCGTGAAGGCCTTTCGCCGACCCCACACCGAGCTCTATCTCCAGTGGGTGCTAGCGGCAGTAGCGGGCGCGTGTTCGTTTGCGGCCGTCACACGCCCCGCTACAGTGTTGTACGTGTATCCGGCTTA